>DALYUO010000016.1:0-10727 GCA_031981225.1 Pararcticibacter sp. | reverse complement strand
AGAGCCACAGCAAGAGGCTGCATTGGTTTCTTTGTCTTGTAAAGCGATCTCACCGTATTTCTGCTTTACCAGTTCTTTGAGTTGTTCATCAGTTTTCATAACATTTGATTTTTATCGTACTATTGCAATATTGCGATTATTTTAAACAAAAAAATATTTAGCAGCAGCCACCGCTCAAGTCAACTTCTTTGAAGAAGCTGCTGAACAGGGAATGGTACTGGTTCCAGACTTTAGGATCAATGCAGTAACAAACGCTTGCACCTTCAATATTGCCCTGTATGATCCCGGCATTCTTCAATTCCTTTAAATGCTGTGAAGTCGTAGCCTGGGCTAGCCCCAGTTCTTCTACCAGGTCACCACATACACAAGCATTCTTCTTTACCAGATATTGCAGGATTGCAATACGGGCCGGATGCGCAATGGCTTTAGCCATCACTGCCATATCGTTCTGCGCTTTGGTAAATAATGTTGTTTTCGTTGCACCCATCGTCTTTGTTATAGTTATCGCAATATTACGATAACTATTTTTGACCGGCAAATGTTTCTGAAAAAAACTTCGAGGTGCCGGCGGTTATGACTTTAGCTTGATGAAATGCCCGAGGCATCTTCCAGTTTCCTTCGGGCGCTGGACATTCTTACGCGATATCGGAGCAGTTGTAAACACCAGCATAAAAGCCTTCGTTGATGGTATCACTGCTTCAGTGATCGGAGCCCTGGTTGGAGCAGTAATAGTTATTGGAATACGTTCTATTGTTGATATTCCGACGGCATTAATTGCTATATTGAGCGTGCTAACGCTTATATATATAAAGAAAGTACAAGAACCGGCAATCATTGCTATAGCCGCCGTAGCTGGAATTATAATTAAATTGATGCAGTAGGGCTAATAAACTATTTACAACTTGAATATTTATATTATGCAGCTCTATTTACTCAGATAGAGATAGATAGGCATCCAAAATATCTCCAATTTTAAAGCTTAACTTAGTACCAATTTCGGTAATATGAAAATTTTAGTGATAGAAGATGAATTAAGCCTGCTGAGTAGCATTCAAGAATATTTTAAGCAGGAAGAGTTCTATTGCGAGGGAGTAGCTACTTACAAAGATGCTATTTACAGAATTGAAGATTTTAGTTACGATTGCATTATTCTTGATATTAATCTGCCGGATGGGAATGGGCTTAAACTTCTACAATTCTTACGTGAAAATAAACAAGCTGACGGAGTAATTATAATTTCCGCAAGAGATTCAGTTGATGACAGAATTAATGGTCTTGAACTGGGGGCTGATGATTATCTAACAAAACCTTTTCATCTTTCAGAACTGAATGCAAGAGTAAAGGCATTATTACGAAGAAAGTATGCTAAAGGGAACGATATACTTGAAATTGAAGGATTGTGTATTGATTTATTTTCCAGATCTGTGTTTTATCGATCAAAAAGGATTATGTTGACCAAAAATGAATTTAACCTCCTAGCGTATTTAATTAATAACAAAAATCGAGTAGTAAGCAGACAGGCTATTGCGGAGCATATATACGGTAACGAAACTGAAAGCATGCCCTCTTTTGATTTCGTTTATTACCAAATGAAAAATTTAAAAAGGAAGTTAAAAGAAAATGGATGTAAGGATGTGATAGAAACTGTTTATGGGTTGGGTTATAAATTCACGGTATGAGTAAACCACTATTACAGAAAAATACTCGTTTATTATTGACCTGGCTACCGCTGGTTCTTCTAATTTGTTCCCTGCTATTTTATTTCCTGATGCAAATGCAGGCGCATCATATGCAGGAAAAACAATTGATGCTCAAACAAAAAAATATTTGGAAGGCCTTTCTGAATAAATCCGGAAATCTTGAAAGATATATACAAGGTGAGTATGATATTAGTACTGATATAAATCCCCAAATCAAATTAAACAGACCAAAAGATACTATTATTTATTTTAAGGAAAGCAATCAGTTCCTGCCTTTCGAAATGAGTACAAGCAAGGCCAAGTGGGCTAATCATGATTATTACATAACCACTTACGTTTCCTCAACAGAAATACATCATTTCATCATTAAGGTATTTATTATCGAAGCAATAATTTTACTGTTATTATTAGGGGTCATTGTTAGGTTAAATACCAAGAATTCCGCTTCATTATGGAAACCTTTCTTCAAATCTCTGGATAAAATAAGAGATTACGACATAACTAATAATTCATCTTTACAATTACCAACTCAAACCGCAACAGCCGAATTTGATGAATTAAATAAAGTACTTAATAATCTTATATACAACATTCATACAGCTTACATCAATCAGAAACAATTTGTTGAGAATGCTTCCCATGAAATACAAACTCCTTTGTCCATTATTCGGTCTAAACTGGAATTACTGATTAATCAACCCTCATTAACAGAACAAGAGGCTCTCATTTTAGCAGATATTACAGAGGCAAATAATCGGTTAAGCCAGATGAACAGAACATTATTATTGCTGGCGAAGATTGAAAATAAACAGTTCCCCGCTATTGAGACAGTAAATCTCACAAAAATGGTTAATGATACAGTAGCAAATCTAAAAGAGCACTACGAAGATAAATTTCCTGGATTAACATTATATGTTGCTGAAGACGTTGTAATACAGGCCAATAAATCTTTAATTGAAATTCTGTTGACAAACATTTTAAAGAATGCAATCGTCCATAATGAAACGAATGGGAAAATAGAAATAGAATTACGGCCATCAGTACTGATCATAAAGAATACAGGATTTGCGCCCGAAGTTGACACACAGATGCTGTTTGAACGTTTTAAAAAAGGTTCTCATCAATCTAAAACAACAGGATTAGGCTTAGCTTTAGTAAAGCAGATTTGTCAGCTATATCAGTACTCCATTGACTATTCCTATAAAGATGGATGGCATCAAATAAAAATAGTGCTTACATAAGCCCAGCCTAAATTTCTCCAAAATCTCTTATTAGGTTTGTTGTTGCTATTGTTAGCGTGAGGATATCATGTATGCAGGTAGCATGAGCATCCAAAACCCGGACTTTCTTAATAATATTATTCATTTTAAATATAAACTTATGAAGACCCAAAAATTTCTTTCAAACTTTTCACGCCGCAGCTGGCTAAAAGGCAGTGCCCTTGTTTTAGGCGCTAGTCTGATAGATATAAAAAATGCCACAGCCTTTACTTTGGCGGGTGCTAAAACACCCGCTTTAACTCAGGCAGAAATTGAGGCAATCGAAGCGGCAATGGGTAAAAAAGGGATGTATAAAGAAGCGGAAGCTGTTCACACAACACCTCTTCCGAGAAATGATCTGAAAGTAACTGTTAAGGGAGAAGCTGTCCCTATTTCATTTGGCTTTGGCGGCTGGGCTGCCATCAAAAAAACTATTGACGGAAAATCAGCGGTATTAATGAGTGATTGTGTGCTCCTCCAGGAAGAAGTTAACCCGCTTATATCCGCAGCTCATGCTAATGGTTTAGAAGTCAGCGCTATTCATAACCACTTCTTTTACGAAGAGCCAAGAATATTTTATATGCACATTCATGGAATGGGATCTCCCGAGGAACTTGCAAAAAAATATGCAAAGGCTATTGCAGAAACTAAAATTTCTCCGGCAAACCAACCTCCTGTAGGCGCTCCGCCAACTAAAACAGGGAAAGATATTTTTGATATGCCGAAACTGAATGGAATAGTTAAATATGAAGCTGCTGTCAATGGGCCAACAATTAAGTATACGATTGGAAGGGATGACCTAACTATCACAGCAATGGGTGCGGAAATGACCTCCTCGATTGGACTCAATACCTGGGCGTCTTTTACCGGATCGATGGACAACGCAATGGTAGCGGGGGATATAGCGATGCTGGAACATGAAGTAAATTCGGTAATCAAAGTGCTAAGAACTAATAACATCGAAGTGGTAGCGGTGCATAACCATATGCTGGGAGACAAGCCTCATATGATTTTCCTGCATTACCTCGGTAGAGGCCCTGCTTTGCAACTTGCTAAAGGATTTAGAGCGGCTCTGGATCAGTTAGGAAAAGGAAAGAAAATGATGCATTAACCCTTCGATCTGTAATTTCATATATACTTTGTTTGTTGGACTTGTCCTATTGATAAAAAATTATGTAGTCTTAGCATCCGTAATTTGTTCATTTTTAAATTGCTTCGCTGTTTTTCCAAATACGCCTTTAAACATTTTATTCAAATGGCTTTCATCCGTAAAGTTCATTTCATCAGCAATTTCCGAGATAGTAAGATCACTGAATTTTAACCGTGTTTGGATCAGATTAAGTTTATAACGGGTAATATAGTCCTTAATAGTATTACCCGTCTCGCTTTTAAAATACCGGTTCAAATAGTCCGGAGATTTGTTGAACCAGGCAGCCAGATTTTCTAACTTAATCAGTTCCTTGTCGTAAATATGCTCCTGAATATATGCCGTTATTTCATAGATTTTACTCTTCGGATTTTGCTTTTTTGAAAAAGTGGTCATACTCTCCTGTATGTTTCTGGCAATAAGGTGAAGAAGTAAAAAAACGATATTTTGAAGAATGATCTCTCCGAAGATCCGGTTCTTCTCTTTTTCTTTTATCAACTGAAAAATCAAAACCTTAAACAGGTTCCGGTCGGTGTTTGCTATAATATTGCCTTTGACATTGTGATGGTTATGAAATACATATTCCAGTCTCTTGAAAAACTCACTGACATCCATTTTTTCCTCATCCCTGTGGACACTTTTAGAGAAGAAACTTTTTGTAAAGTCAACAATACAAAATTTGGTTGGAGTAACAATCTGAAAAGTATGGGCATCTTCCGGGGTTAGCAAAAATACGTCGCCCTTTGAAAAATCGAAATGGTTATTGTTGATATTATGAACGCCCGAGCCATCAAGAACGTAAATCAATTCAAAAAAATGATGTTTGTGAAGGCCAGATTTATTTGCAGTAACCTCTTTAATTGTCACTTCTACGTCCTTGAAAAGCTGTACTGATTTCATAATACAAAGCTACCGAAAAATGTCGGTTTTTTACCTGTTTTACCTCTGCCGACTTAGTTAATTTTGTAGATATATGTATATGGAAAATCGAGAGGAAACAGGAAGCGATATTATCATTTATCAGTGCGTTGGACAGAATTGTAGAAAGAAAAAAGGTAAACTTTTAGAAAACTATATTAAAAAATACCGGCTTAAAGACCGAATTGATATTGAAAAAATGGACTGTAGTGACAGGTGTACTAATGCACCTGTTTTACACCTGCATCCGAATGACCTGTGGTTCTCGGAGAAGGATTTAGGAAGTGTTATTAAGAAGTTTATTCTACCCAAATAAGGAATTATGGATCAAGCAATGATATTATCAAAACCAAACAAAGGATTGTCTTTCGGTGCTTGGGAGCGACACGGGGCGGCTATCGTTACCGGTTTATGCCTCTTGTTTATTGGCCTTGCCTGGTGGGCGGGAAAGAATGAAATGAGCGTCTTAGAAATTACGCTATACATTTTCGCATATGTAATTGGGGGTTATCAAAAAGCGATAGAAGGATTAGAAACTCTTTTTAAAGAAAAAGACCTGGACGTAGATTTATTAATGGTTGTAGCTGCGATTGGTGCAGCTGCGATTGGCTATTGGATGGATGGCGCTATTCTGATTTTCATTTTCTCATTAAGCGGTGCCTTAGAAGGCTACACAATGGAAAGAACAAATAAGGCTATCCAATCTATTATGAAATTACGACCTGAGGTGGCCGTATTGTTTCAGAACGGTGTCGAAAAAAAGGTAAAAGTAGAAGATCTTAAAAAGGGAGATATTATAATAGTTCGCCCAGGCGACCGGATTGCCGCTGATGGAGTTATTGTGGACGGGTTTTCAGCTGTCAATCAGGCTTCTATCACAGGTGAAGCTATACCTGTAGACAAAAAGGAAGGCGATGAAGTTTTTTCAGGAACGATTAATGGACAGGGAGCATTGCAAATTGAAGTATCCAAGCCGGCTGAAGAAACCATGCTGGCGAAGATTATTCACCTTGTTCAGGAGGCACAGAATGAAAAACCACCAACACAGCTTTTTGTAGAACGGTTTGAAGGTGTTTATGCAAAGATTGTAGTGGCAGTTGCGATATTACTGATGACCCTGCCACCATTTTTAATTAACTGGACCTGGAGTGAAACGATTTACCGGGCAATGATTTTTCTGGTAGTTGCTTCTCCCTGTGCGCTGGTCTCTTCTATTATGCCTGCTTTTTTATCAGCTATCTCCAATGCAGCAAGAAAAGGGGTTTTATTCAAAGGAGGAGTTCACCTTGAGAATGTGAGCGGTGTTAAAGTGGTTGCCTTTGATAAAACCGGAACGCTTACCAGCGGTAAACCGAAGGTAATTGATATTGTTGCCTTAAAAAATATTACGGATATGGAATTGTTGCGTGTGGCAGCATCCATCGAAACGCTATCACAGCACCCTATTGCCAAAGCCATTGTACAAGCAGCCAATGAAAAGAATATATCCTTAGAAAGGCCAAAGGAATTACAAGCCATACATGGTTTGGGAGTTCATGGATCTTTAAATGGTGTAGCGTATAAAATAGGCAAACTTGAGATGCTGAAAGATCTAACCATCGAAAAAAAGCATTTACAAAAGATTGATGAGCTGGAAGAGCAAGGAAAGACTGTAATTTTTGTTGCAGCGGACGAACAACTAATCGGCTTGCTTTCTATTCAGGATACCATTCGTCCACAGGCAAAAAAAGTAGTGGATGAATTAAAAGCGATGGGCATAAAAGTAGCTTTATTAACGGGAGACAGCGAAACCACAGGTAAGGCCGTTGGAAAACAAGCCGGAATTGACGAAGTATATGCCGAACTTTTACCAGAACAAAAGGTAGAAGCGGTTAAAAAACTCGAAAGTAAATATGGCAAGGTAGCAATGGTTGGTGATGGCGTTAACGATGCACCGGCTTTAGCAACCGCTTCGGTTGGCATAGCAATGGGTAGCGGAGGAACGGATGTGGCGATGGAAACCGCAGATATTATTTTAATGGCAGACAATATAGAAAATATTCCGTTTGCTATTTCATTAGGAAAGCGCACCAACAGGGTTGTGAAACAAAATATAGTTTTTGCAATAGCCGTGGTGCTTACACTGGTAACCTTGAATTTTATTGGTGGAGTGGTTAATCTGCCTGAAGGAGTAGTTGGACATGAAGGAAGTACGGTGTTGGTAATATTAAGCGGATTGAGATTATTGAGATAATTATAATGCTACTAAACTCCATAATGGGAAACACATAATAAAATGTTTTCAAAGAAAACATTCAAATTTATTAAACAGCTCATGCAAGTATATCGTAATATAACACCTGATGAAATAAAGCGGCTCATATTGAGACCAGGTAAGAATAATACTGAAGTTGAGCAGATAGTTCAGCCTATATTAAATGCAGTAAAACAAGAAAAGGACTTAGCTATTCATAAATATACCCATGAACATGACGGTGTATTACTGAATACGCTGGAAGTGACACCAGACGAAAAACTTCAATGCTCGCAACAGTTAAGTGATGATTTGAAATCAGCAATAAAGCAAGCGAAAGAGAATATTGAAAAATTTCATGAAGCACAACGAGATCCTATTCTCGAAGTAGAAACAATGCCTGGAGTTCATTGCTGGAGAAAGTCGTTACCTATTCAAAAGGTAGGGCTTTATGTTCCTGGCGGCACAGCTCCTCTGTTTTCAACAGTTTTAATGTTGGCTGTTCCTGCAAAGGTAGCAGGATGTTCTGAAATAGTGATATGCACACCGCCGCAAAAAGACCAAACCATACATCCTGCCATAATTTATGCAGCAGAGCTTTCAGGTGTTCATCGAATATTTAAAATAGGTGGTGCCCAAGCGATTGCAGCAATGGCATACGGTACTGAAACGGTCCCACAAGTTTTTAAAATTTTTGGTCCTGGTAACCAGTATGTAGCTGTTGCAAAACAATTAGTAAATAAGGATGGAGTAGCCATTGATCTGTTTGCAGGCCCTTCTGAGGTTTTAATACTTGCAGACCATACTGCCAACCCTGTGTATGTTGCAAGTGATCTACTTGCTCAGGCAGAGCATGGTAAGGATAGTCATTGCCTATTAGTAACTACTTCACAAGATTTACTCGATAACGTCCAAATTCACTTGAAAAAACAAATTGAGACTAATTCAAGATTTGAAATACTTCAAGCTTCAATTAAGAATTTTAGATTGATCTTGGTTAAAGACCTGAATGAGGGAATTGCTTTCAGTAATCTATATGCACCTGAACATTTGATCATCGCTACTCAAAATGCAAAGGATATTTCACAAAATATTGAAAACGCTGGATCAGTATTTATAGGACATCATACACCGGTGTCCGTAGGCGATTATGCATCTGGTACAAACCATACATTGCCAACAAACGGATCAGCAATTGCTTATAGCGGAGTATCATTAGATAGTTTTATAAAGAAGGTAACCTTTCAAGAATTAACAATTGAAGGCTTAAAAAATATAGGCCCAATTGTAAAAGAAATGGCAGAGGCCGAGAAATTACCTGCACATAGTAATTCAATATCTGTGAGACTTAATGATAATGGCTGATATTTCTCCCGATGATTAAGGGTTTTAAAAAAAAATCTACGGAAATATATAATGAAAGAAAAATATAATGTTGAAGAATTAAATAAAATCATACTGCATAGGCGCAGCATTTATCCTTATCAATATGAAAAAGGAAAAGTGATACCCGATGAGATTATCTGGCAAATACTGGAGAATGCTAACCGAGCTCCAAATCATAAACAAACCGAACCCTGGAGGTTTACTGTTTTTACAGGCGAAGGATTGAAATACTTTGGGAAATTGCAGGCAGAAATTTATAAGAAATATTCAGGCAATAGCTTTGATGAAAGCAGGTATAAAAAATTAATTGATTACCCATTGATGTCCTCTCACGTTATCGCTATTGGTATGAAAAAAAATGAAACGAATAAGCTTCCTGAAATAGAAGAAATAGAAGCCGTTGCCTGTGCCGTTCAGAATATGTTTTTAACCGTTACCGCTTACGGCTTGGGTTCTTACTGGACAACGGCTGGAATTACATATTTTGAAGAAGCTAAATCACACTTTCATTTAAATGAGAAAGATAAGTTGCTGGGGTTCTTTTATGTAGGATATGTGGCAAAACCGCTGCTTGCTCCATCTAAAAGGAGACCTATTCAGGAAAAAGTTAAATGGACTAATAATTGTGGAACAATAGAGAATTAATTGATAACAGTAATAAAAACAGAAAATCATGAAAAAAGTAATTTTAACGGTAGCACTTGCAGCATCAACTTTAATCGCTTTTCAGGCTTGTAATAATGGTGGTGACAATAGCAGCAGTACTGAAATAGAAAATACTGATGTTGTTCCTTCAGGAACCTATACAGGGACCGCTAATAAGGTAGATCCAGACGAAAAGGAAGTTTATGTTAAAACAAGCGACGGGAAGATGTTAGAACTTTATTTTACGGATCAAACCAAGCTGATGCAAAATGGACAAACAGCTTCTTTTGACGCTTTGAAGGAAGGGCAAAATCTTGAAGTAACAGTAGAGAAAAAAGGGAACAGATTAGAGCCTATGGAAGTCAATATCATTCAATAAAATGTATGAAAACTTTGGGATTGAGAGAACTGAACTTTGGCATCCATTGTCTGTTCATTTTCCAATAGCTTTTTTATTATTAAGCACTGCACTGGGTATGCTGGCTCTATTTGCCAATAGAAAACGAACTTTGGCTGGCCACCTGAAATTTACCATGTCCTTACTCTTGTGGAGCGGCACAATACTTTTATGGCTTGCATTTTACACGGGTAAACTGGCTTATAGTTCCGAGGTAAGAAGAATATGTGATCCGTTCGTTTTAAAAGATCATTTGTACTGGGCCAACGTAACCAGCTTTGTTTTTTCGGGTGCTACAATCGCAGACATAGCGCATAAATTTGCTGCCGTGAATGCTAAAAAATGGTTATTCATTAGCAGTGTTATCTTAATGGTTGCAGGGTCAGTTGCACTTGCATATACCGGCCATCTTGGTGCGTCTTTAGTTTATGAACAGGGTGCCGGTGTTCATGCACCAGCTTCAGATTGTAGCGACTACAAATAATCTATGGAAGTTTCAAACGAGAAGATTACTGTTCCGAACAGGGGACTAAGAACAACTTTAATTGGCATCATAGTAAGTGGTGTCCTGGCAATAATCAAGGCATTGGGTGGTATATTCGGCCATTCCTATGCTTTGATAGCCGATGCCATAGAATCTACTGCTGATATTTTTACATCCACTATGCTTTGGTTAGGTTTAAAATGGTCTGCAAAGCCCGCTGATGACGAACACCCTTATGGACACGGCAAAGCCGAGGCACTTACAGCCCTCGGGATTGCAATCGCTTTAGCGATTGCCGCGTTTATTATTGCTAAAGAAAGTATTCATAATATTATAACCCCGCATAAAACGCCAGCCGCTTATACTTTAATAATTCTTGTTGTGGTTATTGCTACAAAAGAGTTATTATTCCGCTATGTCTTAAAAACCGGTCTCGAAATTAACAGCGGTGCAGTAAAAGCAGATGCTTTTCACCACCGTAGTGACGCTATTACCTCTGCGGCAGCATTTATAGGTATTACAATTGGTTTAATTGGTGGTAAAGGATATGAAGTGGCT
>DALYUO010000015.1:39273-39529 GCA_031981225.1 Pararcticibacter sp. | reverse complement strand
TAAGCTTTGCTCACGGGGGGAATGATGCGCAAAAAGTAATGGGTATCATATATGTTGCACTCGTTGCTTCAAATGTGATAGGCAGCAGTGATAAGATGCCCGAGTGGGTTCCTATCGTTTGTTACAGCGCCATTGCTTTCGGTACAATGAGCGGGGGCTGGCGCATTGTGAAAACAATGGGCTCAAGGATAACTAAAGTTACAGCTCTGGAAGGTGTGGGTGCCGAAACAGCAGGCGCTATAACGCTCGGCATAAC
>DALYUO010000015.1:36649-39263 GCA_031981225.1 Pararcticibacter sp. | reverse complement strand
GCATTTTGCTATTCCGGTTTCAACAACTCATACTATTACAGGATCTATAATTGGTGTAGGTTTAACTAAAAGAGTATCGGCCGTGCGCTGGGGGGTTACTATTAACCTGATATGGGCCTGGGTATTAACCATACCTGTATCTGCTATCCTTGCCGGTCTGGTTTACCTGATTATCAATCTCTTCTTATAAGAGCCAATAAAAACATATTCTGAAAAGAAAGAGGGTTTCCGGTTAACGGTCATCCTCTTTCTTTTTGAGGTGTCGACCTCTTTTTTTATCCGGAAAAAAGTCAGAGGTTTGCAATGTCGCTAAAGCCAGTTTCAATATCATTTTTCAATGGAAATAAGTGTATCCTATTTAATAGAACTCTTGGGTATTATAGTATTTACTATCTCGGGAGCGTTTTCTGCCATGCAAAAACGCTTTGATGCTTTCGGCGTGCTAATAATAGGCTTTGTTACCGCACTCGGCGGCGGTACCATAAGAGATGTTTTAATAGGCTATACTCCGGTGAGCTGGATGAGGACTGCACACCTTCCCCTGATCATCCTCATTACAGGCGTTCTTACCATATTCTTTAAGCAATACATTAAAAATCTTAAAAACACCTTTGTAATATTCGATGCTTTAGGTTTGGGCCTGTTCACAATGATTGGAATTCAAAGGGGAGTAGCCGAAGGTCTCAATCCAGAAATCTGTATCATTTTAGGTACTATAACCGGGAGCTTTGGAGGAGTAGTAAGAGATATCTTACTAAATAATGTGCCTCAGATCTTCAGAAAAGAAATTTATGCAACTGCCTGTATTGTCGGTGGAATTGTTTATTTTCTGCTTATCGGCACTTTTGATAAAAACATCGCCAGACTAGTGACTATCTCACTGATTTGCGGAATCCGTCTTGTTGCGGTACGTTATAATCTCAGTATGCCTAAGTTTTACGCTTAAATTTTTCATCTTCTTATAATCTTATATTCTATGAACTGGATACTACTCATCATTGCAGGCCTTTTTGAAGTTGGCTTTACTACCTGCCTCGGTAAGGCAAAAGAGACTGAAGGAACCGTTTCGGCGCTTTGGATCGCAGGCTTTTTCTTTAGCCTTTCGGTCAGCATGTTTTTACTGTATAAAGTAACTCAAACCCTCCCTATCGGAACAGCCTATGCTGTTTGGACAGGTATCGGCGCCGTTGGTACCGTAATTATGGGAATAATTTTCTTTAAGGAGCCTGCAGATTTCTGGAGACTCTTCTTTATCAGTACCCTGATATGTTCGATAGTGGGACTTAAGTTTGTGTCGAATTAATTCCGGAAGCTATTTTAAAATCTGATCTATCGTATTATAAGAAACCGAATGGTAGTTTGGCCTCGCCTTTTTATAGATTTCTTTTGCCCAGGTTTTCCCTTCCGGAGTTGCTGCCATTTCTTTATACAAAGGAAGCAGAAACTTCCGACGGCCAACATTTACAAGAAATTCTTCAGTATGTGCATATGCCGGCTTGTACTGATGTCTAACAGCAAGCGTATACCATGCACATTGAATTTCCGCATTTCCAGATTTTGTGATAGCCAGCTCTTTATCAATCAGAGCCATTTCACTAGCAGACAAGCTGTCCGGGAGCGCTTTGATAAAGTAAAGCAACTCATTCGTGGTTTTAATCCGGTTTTTTAACCCTGCTGCATTATTTGTTGCATTCCATTGCGTAACCAGTGAATCTATTGCTTTAAATCTAGCTGAACTCACAGAGGCGATATTGGAAGGGAGACCTTTCTGATAAACCCAGTCGGATACACCTATCTTATCGCCGAGGCCAGCATGTTTAGCAAGAAGATTAGTTTCGAGATATTTGATGAACTCTTCAGTCGTTATAGACTTGAAAGCATGCTGATCAAAATATCCTTTTAAGAACTTGTCAAAAGCATCGCGGCCTGCGGCCCGCTCAATCGTTTTCAGAAAGAAATATCCTTTTTCATAGGCAATATCTGTCATGCCTTCGTCGGGGTCTCTGCCCTCGAAGTTGCCTTTGAGCTTAGTATCTTCTCCTGATTCATCAAGAGCCGCCTTTAGCGCCTGAAAACCCAGGACTTCCTGCATTTCGGCTTCTTCTTTTCCATATACTTCTTCAATGATTCTGCGTTCAAAATAGGTAGTAAACCCTTCATTGAGCCAAAAATCATCCCATGTGGTATTTGTAACAAGATTACCACTCCAGCTGTGCGCAAGTTCATGAGCTATCAGACTTACGAGTGACCGGTCGCCGGCGATAACAGTAGGTGTGGCAAAGGTAAGCACCGGATTCTCCATTCCACCAAAAGGAAAGCTCGGAGGTAGTACCAGCACATCATAACGACCCCAACGGTAAGGGCCGTATAGTTTTTCTGCCGCGTTAACCATTTTTCCCATTTCAGCAAACTCCCAGGCCGCTTTATGCAGCGTAACCGGTTCGGCATAAACACCTGTACGCCCGTCAGTTTTCTGAAACTGAAGATCGCCAACCGCAAGAGCCATTAAATATGAAGGAATGGCATGGGCTTGTTTAAAATGATATACTCCGTCGGCGGTGCGCTTCTGTGGATTTTCAGCACTCATCACAGCCATCAACGCAGGGGGCACTGT
>DALYUO010000015.1:12415-36639 GCA_031981225.1 Pararcticibacter sp. | reverse complement strand
GAATTCCGGGGCTGTCCTGACAAGGAATCCAGGTACGCGCGAGAATAGCCTGAGATTGCGTAAACAGGAAAGGGTGTTTCTTCCCGGCAGTTTGAGCAGGCGTAAGCCACTGCAATGCTGCGGCCTCTTCAGAGGTCGTGTACCAGATAGTCACCTTTGTGGAAGAAGGCTTAATTTGCACCTTCAATGGCTGACCGAGAAACTTATCTTCTTTACCAAGAGTAAAAGATGTTTCTTTGCCATCCTCTAACACCACTTTCTCTACTTTGAGCCCCCGGGTATCAAAGATAATTGTATCACTATTAGTTCTATTCTCAATTGTCCATTCTGCCCGGCCTGTTAGGATTTGGGATTCAAAATCAACTTTAAGGTTGAGATCAAGATGCGTTACAACCGCCCTTTGAGGATTTGAATACGAATGAGGATCAGAGCTTCCTTCGTTAGAACTATGCGGCTTATTCTGCTGACACGCGCTCAAAAAAAGACATAGAGTAGAAATGAATATATACTTCATCGAAAATTAAAAGACGTTATTAATTAAAATTTTATCGTAATCCGGACCTCTGAATCAAGCGACCCAGGCGTCCATGACGGCCCTTCCTTTATTATCCGGATTGCTTCGTTGTTGGATGCTTCATTCAGGCCTTTATCTATGCGAAAATCAATAAGTTCACCTCCGGGCTTAACCATAAAGCGCACATTTACATCGCCTTTCAACATGCCGCCAGCAGTCCGGGCACTGGCTTTGAGGTATTCATTGTATTTCTTCCAACCAATTACAGGCACAGGTTTTCCTTGCTTTTTTGCGGCGGAGCCATACCCTACTACTACAACTTCGCTCAGTGCACTATTCCGGGGTTCCATTTCCACCGTTAGCATCTGTCCGGGTTGTACATTCTTTACCTGAGGAGCATAGCCGAGATAAGCAAAACTGATTTTTCCACCCACAGAATCAGCCAGGGCAAATTCGCCGCTTGCATTCGTAGTGGCGTCCCTTGAGGAACCTTCAAGCCTTACCGAAACTCCTGGTAATGGAGAACCATCCTCTTTGGAAACCACTTTTCCCAAAATGTTTTTTTTATCAGCAAGGGATATGGATGCAACTCCGATTTTTTCATCGGCTGGCATCGAACTAAGTCCTCTTATCATGATTCGAGGGGAAGAATCGGCTGAGGATACAGCCCCCGTAATATTTCTTTTTATTTGCGATCCGTAACCTAATACCACCACTTCACCCTGCCTGCCTGTATCTGCAACAACTTGAACAGAAGCCAACCTGCTATCGGCAGGCTTTGCGCTTAGTGTTACGCTCTTTGGGGGCACTATACTTTTTTTCTTTATTAGCGGTCGACTCGTTTCAATGGGCGAACTCCCGGGCGCAACAGGTTCCTTTTTTTGTAAGGATACCATATCGTTCGTCTCCGGCTCGTTATACAAACTGTCAACAGGGGTCAGCTTTACCTCAACATGCTTAGCCACTCTCGTTTCGCGGTTATCACCCTTCATCCAGAACAATATGCCGGCAGAAATAAACATAAGGCCAGCCGCGGCAGCGATGCTTAAACGTTGCCAGGTAAAAAAGAAAGTGTTTTTATTTTCCTGCTGCTGCGCGATCCGTTCGTCGAGCTGCCTTTGCAAAAGACTGAGATGCGGTCCTGCCTGAACATCGTTCTCAGAATATCCTTGCAGCGCTTCGGACAGGAAAGGATCTTCCAAAGCCTGCTTTTCAAGCTCGTGCATAGCCCGGGGATCCAGCTTCCCTTCCAGGTATTGCTGTATGATGCTGTATTTTATTCTATTCGTTTCCACTGTTCTTCTCCATACAAATTTTCAGATTTCTTTTGCCATTTTGAATGTAGCTTTTCACTTTATTCATATCGAAACCCGTGATGTCAGCCACTTCTTTATAACATTTCTCCTGCAGGTAAAACAGATCGATACTGATACGCTGATCGTCGGGAAGTTTCTCCATGCATTTCTCCATAGAGCTTAACGCATTTTCTTTAGAGTCGTCAATATTAAGATGCACTATTTCGTCTTTTTCCATAATACCGTCCTCAACCGGTACGAAAATGTGTTTCGAAGTGGATCTTAAAGCCATCAGACAATAATTCCGGGCAAGAGTATACAGCCAGCTCTTAAAATTACTTACCTCGTGCCTCCTGAGTTTATCAATCAGCTGTTCGAATATCTGCATTACTGCATCTTTGCTTAACTCTTCATCTTTGAAATACTTGAGGCATAACCCGTAAACCAGCGGCATGTAACCCTGATAAAGCCTTCCCAACAACTCAAGATCCCCGGTACGACGGTAGTCACTCAGTATTGCGGCTTCATCAGCTTCAGCAGAATGTAATTTATTTTTGATAAACCTCAAAGCGACGATTCTTCTACAACCTACTAAAGGAGTTAATTACTACTGCTAAGTTATATGTAATAAGTTGTAAGTTATAAGTATAAACCATTTAAAACCTTCTTACTTTAACTTAATACTACCATATTATAAAAGATGCGGAATCCCTGATTTTCCACATTCAAGTATAAAATATTTTTGCCGGATTATGGAATAAAACAGATTCTTTCATCACTACTCAAACGATGATTATGAAAAAGATCTTAAACTTACTCGCTGCTCTTGTTTTTGTAATGCTTTCCGCATTTACCGACGCCCGTGATTATACTATTACCGGAACGATCAGAAGTGCCGCAGACGGACTGCCCATTCCGGGAGCTTCAGTGAAGGTAAAGAACACCAATAGTAGTGCAACCAGCGCGCTCAATGGAACATATACGATAAAGGTACCGGATAAAAAGGCTGTATTAGTCTTTTCCTGTATTGGATTCAAGAAAAAAGAAGTTGTGCTTAACGGCGGGAAAAAAATGGATGTTGCCCTTGAAGCCGACAATGCTCAGCTAAATGAAGTAGTTACTATAGGTTATCCGAAACAAAAGCGAAGTTCAATAACTGGATCCTCTTCCCCGATAATGATAAGAGGAGCGTCACAAGGGATGACGATCAGAGGCATAGCACCAGTTGAAGATTACAACACCGAATCATATGCGGCAATCAACGAAAACCGCTTCATGGGGGCAAAAGAAAATCCACTTTCTACATTTGGAATAGATGTAGATGCCGCATCATACAGCAATATTCGGCGCTTTATCAACGGAGGCAAGCTTCCGCCTGTTGATGCTGTACGCATCGAGGAAATGATCAACTATTTTGAATATTCGTACCCTCAGCCCACCGGCGATGATCCTTTTTCTGTAAATACAGAAATTTCGACAGCGCCATGGAATAGCAATCACCGGCTTTTAAAGATAGGCCTACAAGGCCAACAAACCGATACAAAAGATCTTCCCCCTTCCAATCTGGTATTCCTCATTGATGTTTCCGGATCAATGTTCTCGTACAACAAGCTACCTCTCGTGAAAGCATCTCTAAAGATGCTTGTAGATCAGCTGAGGAAAACTGACAGGGTTGCGATAGTTACCTATGCGGGTCAGGCTGGACAGGTGCTGCCTTCAACTCCGGGAGACAAAAAGCGAACTATAAAAAACGCCATTGATCAGTTGGCCGCGGGCGGTTCCACTGCCGGGGGAGAGGGAATAAAAGCGGCTTATGCAATCGCTGAAAAAGAACTTATTAAGGGTGGTACAAACAGGGTGATACTTGCCACAGACGGCGATTTTAATGTTGGCGTATCCAGCGATGGAGAAATGCAGCGTCTCATTGAAGAAAAAAGGAAAAGCGGAGTTTTTCTTTCGGTGCTGGGCTATGGTATGAATAATTACAAAGACAGCAAAATGGAGACTCTTGCCGATAAAGGCAATGGTAATTATGCATATATCGACAATATCAGTGAAGCCCGCCGGGTGCTGGTTAGAGAATTTGGCGGAACCCTGTTCACTATTGCAAAAGATGTAAAGCTGCAGATTGAATTTAACCCCTCCAAAGTTCAGGCCTATCGTCTAATCGGCTATGAAAACCGCCTGCTCAATAAAGAAGACTTTAATAATGATCAGAAAGATGCAGGTGACCTTGGGGCAGGACATAGAGTAACGGCATTGTATGAAATTGTTCCTGTGGGCGTAAAAAGTAAATTCACTGAATCGGTAGACAAATTAAAATACCAGAAGAACGAGGCACCAAACCTTTCCTCAAACGGAGATGAACTTCTTACCATTAAACTCCGGTATAAGAAGCCTGACGAGGACCGAAGCAGATTGATTGAGAAACCGGTTGTTGACCGCGAAACGCCATGGAGCGCTACGTCGGACGACTTCCGGTTTGCCTCTGCAGTGGCAGGATACGGAATGCTTTTAAGAAAATCAGAATTTTCACAACAAGCAACATTTGCTAACTTAGCAGAAATAGCCCAGTCGGCCTTAGGAAAAGATCCGGAGGGTTACAGGGCTGAGTTTTTACGGATTGTGAAGTCTTCTGCGTTAGTGGCAAAGGATTTGCTCTCCGCTACAGAAAATTAATATATGAAGTATTCTTTAAGCGTTTTTGTCCTTTGTACCGGTCTTTTTTTAAGCAGCTGTGAAACCCTCAACCAAACAGCACAAGTATTAAATCAATCGCTGGGAACTCCCACATCTAGTGAAATAGCATTGGGGTTGAAGCAGGCCCTCGAAGTGGGCACGAATACAAGTGCAGAAAAGCTGAATGCAAAAGATGGCTTTCTGGGGAATATGGCTATAAAGATACTCTTCCCTCCCGAGGCAAAAAAGGCGGAGAATACGCTGAGAAGCCTGGGACTAAATCAGTTATGTGACAATGTGATCACGAGTCTGAACAGAGCGGCAGAAAATGCAGCAGCTGAAGCAAAGCCTATATTCATTTCGGCAATAAAGCAGATGACTATTGCAGATGCTACCAATATTCTTTTAGGAAAACAAAGCGATGCGGCTACGCAATATTTTAAACGTGTCACAAACGCACAGCTTACAGAAAAATTCAAACCAGTGATTCAGAGCAACCTCGGCAAGGTGGGTGCAACAAAATACTGGGGCGACGTTGTCTCCAGATATAACCAATTGCCTCTTGTTACTGATATCAATCCCGATCTTACTGCTTATGTCACACAGAAAGCGATTGAAGGTCTTTTCGTTCAAATTGCCCGGGAAGAATTAAATATCAGGCAGAACTTTTCGGCGCGAAGCACGTCGCTTCTTCAAAAAGTGTTTGGATATGCCGACAGACAGCGTTAAAAACAGAGTCGGCTAACTTTCTATTCTACCCATCACAGTCTTCAGCCTTCCCGGGGTTACCGTCGACACCGCAATGGCCTTGCGGGGGAAGTTCGTCTACTTCGACCTCCTGTTCCTGCTGCACTACGTGAACAGCGTAGGGAGAAGGTTTTATAGCCGTCCCGAATTTTTCTGCATATACCTGGGTGAATTCAGCACCGAAATAAAGAATAGCTGCTGTATAATAAACCCAGGTTAAAATAACAACTACAGATCCGGCGGCTCCAAATGCCGAACCGGTACCGGCTATCTGAAGATATAAACCTATCAGAAACCGGCCAAGCATAAACAGAAGCGCCGTCGCAATTGCTCCCACCCTGACATCTTTCCATGATATTCTCACGTCAGGAAGGAATTTAAAAATGATCCCAAAGAGCACGGAGATAATTACAAAAGTAAGGACGACATTAAAGGCCATGACCAGAAGAATGGTTATATCCGGAAAATACATCGTTAACCGTTCACTTATGGCAGCTACAATACCATTAATGATAAGCGACACAACAAGCAAAAACCCCAGGCTGATAATCATCGAGAACGATAAGATCCTGTTAATTATCAATTTCTGAAATCCTTTCTTTGGTTTAGGCCTTACTCTCCAAATAATGTTCAAGGTGTCCTGAATTTCAGTAAATATAGCCGTTGCTCCTATGAGCAAAACGACGATACTAATGATCAGAGAAATGGTCGAGCCGCCGGAAACAGCGCTCTTCTCGATTAACACCTGCAACTGTTGTGAGGTATCCGGCCCCACCATTGCTCCGATTTCGCTGAAGAGCTTACTTTGTATCTGACCTTCTTCATAAAATATACTGGCCAGTGATATGATAATTACCAGTAAGGGAGATAGTGCAAAAACAGTATAATAAGCAAGAGAAGCGCTGAACTTCATTGCTTTATCCTGACCGAAAGCCTTTCCTGCGCCGAGTAATACCAACCACAGATCTTTAAAATATTGCTTATTTAAACGCATAGGTATCCTTAATTGTATTTCATACAAGAAAACTACACGCGAAAGTGTTTTAAAAATTTACAGAAGATTAGTAGCAAGTCAGGAAAGCGAGCAGTACCTGAGATGCAAGGCCAATCCGTATCCTATAAATTGATATAGCCGGCTGTTGTTAACGGTGAGATATTATAAGCAGCTCAAGGTCTTTCGGAGGAATATTAAATCTTTCGGCCAGATCTTTATTAGTAAGGTGTCCTTGATAAAGATAGGTCGCATTTCTGACTCCGGGTTTCTCCCAGATGACATTCATTATACCTCCCATTTCGCCGATATCCATCAGAATTGGCGCGAATATGTTAGTCAGTGCATAAGTGGCTGTACGGGCTACCCTCGAGGCGATATTTGGTACGCAATAATGAATAACGTCATACTTTCTGAACACTGGATGAGTATGATTGGTTATCCTGGAAGTTTCGAAACAACCTCCCTGATCAATGCTTACGTCTATAATCACGGAATTTGGTTTCATCCGGCTCACCGTTTCCTCTGATACGATACAGGGACTCCGTCCATGTTCGGAGCGAATGGCGCCGATTACCACATCGCAGGTGGTAATGGCTTTATTTAATACGATTGGTTGGATAACCGATGTAAATACACGATTCCCGATATTGTTCTGAAGCCTCCTGAGGCGATATATCGAACTATCGAACACTTTCACCTCTGCACCCAGGGAGATCGCTGTACGGGCAGCATATTCAGCTACCGTGCCGCCTCCAAGGATAACAATTTCTGTAGGAGGAACACCCGTGATACCCCCTAACATCAGCCCAGCAGCAATCAGAATTGATGTTGCTCCCACAATCTCACTCATGGAGCCGATAACACTGAGAGAACCACCTTCATCTCTCAGATACTCATACGAAAGAGCTGTGATCTTTTTCTTCATCATTGCCTCCAGGCTCTCGGCCTTGAGGGATCCCATTTGAAGGGTAGAAAACAAAACCTGATAAGGTTTCATCATCACTATTTCCTCCTGGGTGGGCGGACCAATCTTTACGATAATGTCCGACTTGAATATTTCCTTCTTGTCGTAGGTAATTCTCCCGCCCTGTTCGCTGTAATCCTGATCCGAAAAATTAGCGCCTGCACCGGCTCCGCTCTCGATCACTACATGGTGGCCGTTGTTTACTAAAAGAGCCACGGAAAGCGGCGTTAAGGCTATACGGTTCTCCTGGAAGGAAGACTCTTTGGGAATGCCAATGAAGATACTGTTTTTCCGCGTTTTAGTCTCCATCATTGCTTCCTGAGGTTGAATCATAGCTTGCCTCGCAATGTCAGATAGTTCATTTATCATCAGATCAGGTCAAATTGGGCTGAATTTACGAATTTCGGTTTAATATCTTTAAAATTTATCTATTGTCTGGAAGCAATGATATGTCTGACGTCTTCGTCTTCAGCAGTAATACTAACTTTAATAAAATGCTCAGGAATAAGGCGCGGTATCTTTTCCGGCCATTCAATAAAACAATAATTCCCTGAATAAAAATAATCCTCGTACCCCAGATCAAGTGCTTCTGTTTCATCTTTTAACCTGTAAAAGTCAAAGTGGAATACCATCCCATTGCCGGCTTTATATTCATTCACAATAGAAAACGTGGGGCTGGAGACCATGTCCTGCACTCCTAACTGTGCGCAAACAGCTTTAATAAAAGTTGTTTTCCCGGCGCCCATATCTCCATAAAAGAGAAAAATCTTCTCATTACCGGCAAATGACAGCAATTGGTCTGCTACCCGGGACAGCTCTGTGATATCTGAAACTTTCGATTCCATGTGCGAAGATAGGTGAGTGATCTCAGAAGTTAAACATCCGGTTTCGTTTTTACCTCGGGCTATAGGAAACATATGGAACAATTATTTCCTCAAGTGAAATCCCTCCGTGCTGAAAAGTCTCATTATAGTAATTAACAAAATGATTGTAGTTATTGGGGTATACGAAATAACTGTCCTCTTTTGCAAAAATGAAGCTTGAGCTAACGTGAAGTTTTGGCAGGAAAGCTTCATGTGGGTTTTTGACATGAAAAACTTCCTTGGCTGAAAAATTAAGATTCTTGCCTTGCTTGTATCTTAGGTTGGTGTTTGTATTGCGGTCGCCTATCACTTTACTCGGATGTTTAACCCTGATAGTACCGTGATCTGTGGTAATAACGAGTTTTATATTTTTCTGCGACAGTTTCTTTAACAGGTCAAGAAGTGGTGAATGAATAAACCACGAAAGAGTTAGTGAACGGTATGCAGCTTCGTCATTTGCCAGCTCTCTGATCATTGCCATATCGGTACGGGCATGCGAAAGCATATCAACGAAATTATAAACGATAACGTTCAGCTCATTGCCCATAAGGTTATTGAAATTCTCCGAAAGTTCTTTACCCTGCTCGAAAGTAAGTATTTTATTATACGAGTGCTTAAGGTCACGTCGCAATACACGCTGGATATGATCAGCAAGGAACTGCTCTTCGAAGAGGTTCTTACCACCTTCATCTTCATCATTCTGCCACATAGATGGATAGCGCTTTTCCATATCAATCGGTAGCAACCCCGAGAAAATAGCGTTACGTGCGTATTGAGTTGCGGTGGGTAAAATGCTATAATAAGTATCTTCCTCGTCTACTCTGAAGTTTTCTGTAAGAACAGAGTTTATAATTTTCCATTGATCATAACGTAAATTATCAATAAGGATGAAAAATGTCGGTTTAGCAGCTTCAAGAGCAGGAAAAAGCTTTTTCCGTAATACCTGATGCGACATTACCGGTCCCGATTCAGGATCTTTAAGCCATCCGAGGTATTTTTTTTCAATAAACTTACTGAATTGAACATTTGCCTCTGCCTTTTGCATAGTCAATATCTCGTGCATTCCAGCATCCTCGAGCTTCTCAAGCGACAGCTCCCAAAAGATCAGTTTCTTATAAACATCCGTCCATTCAGCAAAGCTGAGATTCTCATTCAGCGTCATTCCGAGCTTCCTGAAGTCCTGCTGATAGGCCATCGATGTCTTCTCACTGACAAGTCTTTTATTTTCAGTCAGCTTCTTAATCGTAAGCTGAATCTGCTTCGGATTAACCGGCTTTATAAGGTAATCGTCAATTTTCGATCCGATAGCATCTTCCATTAAATGTTCTTCTTCATTTTTCGTAATCAGAACAATCGGAACATCGGGATTTATATTTTTTATTTCTGCAAGAGTTTCGAGGCCTGTGAGGCCAGGCATATTCTCATCAAGGAATACAATATCGAAGTATCCGCTCCTGAAAGCATCGAGAGCATCATTCCCGTTTGTGACTGTTTTAACCACATATCCTTTTTCGGTAAGAAACATGATATGCGGTTTTAAGAAATCAATTTCGTCGTCAGCCCAAAGTATTGAGGTTCCTTGCATCTTTTGTCGTATTTTTATGATTTTATATTAGTAATCTATAATAACGCAAAAACGCGTTTTTTGTATTCGGGAAATTTAACAATTTTTGCGACGGGAACATTTATCTTGAACAAGAAAAAAATAATCAACGATCCTGTTTACGGTTTTATAACAATTCCGGCAGGGCTCATTTTCGATTTAATTGAGCACCCCTACTTTCAGCGGCTTCGAAATATAAAGCAAATGGGAATGGCATACCTCGTTTATCCAGGAGCTATTCATACAAGGTTTCACCATGCTATAGGGGCGATGCACCTGATGGGAATGGCAATAGAAACGCTCAGAGGAAAAGGTTTGCTCATTACTGAGGAAGAAGAGGAGGCTGTAAATGTGGCCATCCTGCTGCATGACATTGGTCACGGGCCGTTTTCTCATGCTTTGGAGCATACTATTGTAGAAGGCATATCTCATGAGCATATTTCATCTCTTCTGATGAACAATCTGAACAGGCAGTTCGGAAACAGGCTTGAACTGGCCATGCAGATCTTCAACAACCGCTATCATAAGCCTTTCCTCCATCAGTTGGTTTCAAGCCAGCTGGATTGCGACAGAATGGATTATTTAAGCAGGGACAGCTTCTTCACGGGGGTATCTGAAGGTATCATCGGCTTCGACCGTATTATCAAAATGCTCAATGTATCCGACGGACAACTGGTAATTGAAGAAAAAGGAGTTTATTCTATTGAGAAATTCCTCGTAGCCAGAAGGTTGATGTACTGGCAGGTTTACCTCCATAAAACCGCTGTTTCGGCAGAGCATATGCTTGTTAATATCCTCAGGAGAGCTAAATTCCTTGCTTCGCGGGGAGAAGAACTTTTCGCCACTCCCAATTTTCAGCATTTTCTGGTGAAGTCCGTCACAAAAAAGGATTTCGAAGAAGATCCGGTCCATCTGGAATGTTTTTCATCACTGGATGATTACGATATTTATACATCCATAAAAGTTTGGGCCGGAACAAAGGACTTTATTCTTTCGCATCTTTGTAAAAGTATCCTTAGCCGTACTCTTTATAAAACAGAAATAACAATGGCGGATGTTGAAAAAGAAAGAGTCGATAAGATCGCAGCTTTAGCGGAGAAATTCTACCCTATTGATAAAACAGATGTTCCGTATTTTGTATTTACTGATATAGTTGTTAATAACGCTTATAACATCAACGACGGCAATATTAATATTTTAACCAAAGACGGCTCAGTGAAAGATATTACAACTGCTTCGGATAATTCTATCCTCGAAGCACTTGCAAAGACGGTAAAAAAACATATTCTTTGTTATATGAAAGAGCTAAAAGGCGATAGTAAACAAGGAGTTATCTTCTAAAAGTGCTAATAATTTTCAAATTTGTTCATAATATAATAACATATAAATTTGCCCGATGCAATTTACTGCCCAACAGATCGGAATTTTACTGAATGGAAATGTGGATGGAAATCCGGACGTTACAGTAAATGAGCTGGCGAAAATTGAGGAAGCCCAGACGGGATCCCTCTCATTTCTGGCCAATCCCAAATATGAGCCCTTCCTCTATCAGACGGGTGCTTCAGTAGTAATAATAAGTGAAGACTTTACTCCATCAGCGCCGGTGACCGCAACTTTGATCCGGGTGAAGGATCCTTACAGCGCCTTTTCCGTGTTGTTAGAAAAGTACAATACCCTTAAATTAAATAAAACGGGTATTGAAGAGCCTTCATTTATCCATCCTTCTGCAAAAATTGGAGCTGATGTTTATATCGGAGCTTTTGCATATATCGGAGCAGGTGCTGTAATTGGCGACAATTGTAAAATATACCCTCAGGTTTACGTCGGCGATAATGTCGAAATTGGAAACGACTGCAGCTTTTTCCCTGGCGTTAGAATCTACTACGACTGTAAAATAGGATCGGGAGTAGTTATTCATGCAGGAACAGTAATTGGAAGTGACGGATTTGGATTTGCCCCTCAGCCCGACGGAAGCTATAATAAGATCAGCCAGATAGGAAACGTGATTATTGAAGACGATGTTGAAATAGGCTCAAATTCTTCAATAGACCGTGCAACCATGGGTTCGACTATCATACGCAAGGGGGTTAAACTGGATAATCTGATCCAACTCGCCCATAATGTGGAGATTGGAAAGAATACTGTTATTGCGTCGCAAACCGGAATCTCAGGAAGCACCAAAATAGGAGAGCAATCCATTATAGGGGGACAGGTAGGTATAGTAGGACACGTTAGTATCGCGCGCGGTACACAAATCCAGGCACAGTCGGGCATAAACAGGGCTATAGAAGAAGAGGGCAAAAAATGGGCGGGCTCTCCTGCAACTACTTATAGCAACCAAATGAGGGCCCAGGTTATTTTTAACCGTTTGCCCGAACTAGAGCGCAAATTGGAAGAATTACAAAAGAAACTTCAGGAAAATTTAAATAAAAATAGTTGATACATGCATCAGGACATGAATGTTAAACAAAGAACTATAAAGAGTGAAATTACTGTTTCAGGAACTGGATTGCATACAGGACAGCCTGTAAATATGACATTTAAACCGGCTCCCGAAAATCATGGATATAAATTCAAACGCGTAGATATACAAGGTCAGCCAGTTATTGACGCTGACGTAGACAATGTCACTGATACTTCCAGGGGTACAACTATTTCGCAGAATGGTGCCAGCGTAAGTACCGTCGAGCATGTACTTGCGGCTCTCGTTGGTGCTCAGATTGATAATGTGCTTATTGAGCTTGATGGGCCTGAAACAGCAATAATGGACGGAAGCTCCATTGAATTCATTGAGGCGTTTGAAAGAACCGGAATTATTGAGCAGGAAGCCGAAAGAGAATATTATCACATTCCATATAACATTCATTATACAGAACCGGACCGTCGCGTTGAGATGGTGGCGATGCCTCTCGAAGAAGACTATCGCTTTACCTGCATGATTGATTACAACTCGCCCGTTCTTGGGAGTCAGCACGCCGCAATCACAAGTATATCGGAGTTTAAAAAGGAGATCTCGTCGAGTCGTACTTTTTGCTTTCTTCACGAACTTGAAATGCTGCTTGAGCACAACCTTATCAAGGGAGGAGACTTAAATAACGCGATTGTTGTAGTGGATAAGGAAGTTAGCAAAGATGAATTAAAACATCTGGCCACTCTTTTTAACCGGGAAGATATCGATGTAGCCCGCGAAGGCATTCTGAACAACATTGAACTTCGCCATCAGAATGAACCGGCAAGGCACAAGTTATTAGATATGATTGGCGACCTGGCGCTTGTAGGGGTTCCGCTGAAAGGCCATATTATGGCTGCCAGACCAGGACATGCCGCAAATGTTGCCTTTGCGAAGAAAATCAAAGCTCAGATAAAAAAAGAACGGAGTAAGAAAACAGTGAAGGTGTATGATCCTAATACTCCTCCCGTTTACGATACCGTTCAGATTATGAATATTCTTCCTCACAGGCAACCGTTTTTAATGATTGACAAGATCATTGAATTAACGAAAAACCATGTGGTTGGCGTGAAGAACGTAACGATGAACGAAGAATTTTTCAAGGGCCATTTTCCCGGTTCACCAATTTTTCCCGGAGTACTTCAAATTGAAGCAATGGCGCAAACCGGAGGAATCCTCGTCTTAAATACCGTCTCAGATCCGGAGAACTGGCTTACACTCTTTTTAAAAATTGAAAATGCCAGATTTAAAGCTCAGGTTACCCCGGGTGATACAGTGATTTTCAGATGCGACCTTATTACCCCTATCCGTCGAGGCATAGCCCAGATGAAGGGAATAGGTATGGTTGGAGAAAAAGTTGTGGTAGAGGCCGAACTCATGGCCCAAATTGTTAAAGTTAAAAATACAGAAGAATGATCCAACCCTTAGCATATATTCATCCCCAGGCAAAAATTGCCGATAACGTTGTTATTGAACCCTTTGTTACTATTAATAAGAACGTTGAAATCGGTGAAGGAACCTGGATCGGTCCGAACGTGACTATCATGGACGGCGCCCGCATTGGCAAGAACTGCCGTATCTTTCCGGGAGCTGTTATTTCGGCAATACCTCAGGATCTCAAGTTTGCAGGCGAAGAAACAACGGCAGAAATTGGCGACAATACGACAATACGCGAGTGTGTAACTATCAACAGGGGAACTAAAGACAAATGGAAGACTGTTGTGGGCAAAAACTGCCTTATTCAGGCATATTGCCATATCGCACACGACTGCGAAGTTGGGGATAACTGTATATTTTCGAATAGCACTACCCTTGCCGGTCATATTACCATAGGGGATTATGTCGTACTCGCCGGTCTTGTAGCAATTCATCAGTTCTGCAAAGTAGGTTCACATGCTTTCATTACCGGAGGCTCTCTGGTAAGGAAGGACGTTCCCCCTTATGTTAAAGCTGCGAGAGAACCCTTGTCTTATGTAGGGATAAATTCAGTAGGACTGCGTCGCAGAGGCTATTCTTCTGAACAAATCAATGAGATACAGGACATTTACAGGACTCTTTTTGTGAAGAAATACAATATTGGTACAGCTTTAGATATCATTGAAGCAGAGCATCAGCCAACCGAAATAAGAGACGAAATCCTGGATTTCATAAGGAATTCCAATCGTGGAATCATGAAGGGCTTTAGCGGGGCATAAAGCTGCTGAAGCTAATTCTTGGTGCCGGATAAGCGCGGAATGCCTTAAAACTTTCTGATGGAAATAAAACTGGAACACATTGGCCGGCGTTTTAACCGGGAGTGGATTTTCAAAGGGATGGAGTATACTTTTGAGGAAGGCAAGACTTATGCTGTATTAGGCCCCAATGGGTCCGGAAAGTCTACGCTTTTACAGATTGTTTCCGGGAGCCTTAGTCCGTCTGAGGGAAAGGTGACTTATTGGAGTGCTTCTGATTCAATAGATACCGATTCAGTTTACAGCTATATCAGCATGGCAGCTCCTTACATGGAACTTATTGAGGAGTTTACGCTCTCCGAACTCCTTGATTTCCATTTCGGCTTTAAACATTACCTTAATCAACTCAACAAAAATGCGGTCATCGACCTGCTTGGCTTCGAAAAATCAAGAAATAAGGCTGTTAAGCACTTTTCCTCGGGTATGAAGCAGCGTACCAAACTTGCGCTGGCTTTTTGTTCTGACACTCCAGTCCTGCTTCTTGACGAACCTGCCTCCAATCTGGATAGCCAGGGAATTAACTGGTATAATAAACTTATAGAGGAATTTACCCGGGGAAGAACTCTTATTGTATGCTCTAATCAGGAATACGAATATTCCTGTTGCAAGCAGCACATCCATATCACTAACTATAAGGCCTCCTGATTAAGGTCGTTGTACCTTTCCTAACGTGATGATTGTGAGGATATGTGCCTTTACTCCTGCAATTCTTTTTAGAAAAAAATTTTATCTTTGCCTCCCGTAACCTAAGAAATTTGTATGGCAAAAGCTTCGGACATAAAAAATGGCAATATCTTGCGTTTTAATGGTGAATTAGTAACAGTAGAAGAGTTTATACACAGGACTCCCGGCAACCTCCGTGCTTTCTACCAGGCGAGAATGCGCAACGTTAAAACGGGCAAGCTTGTAGAGTATCGTTTCCGTACCGATGAAGAAGTAGAAATCTGCAGAGTTGAAACAAATGATTATCAATATCTTTATGAGGATGGGGATTTCTTCGTTGTAATGGATAACAGCACTTACGAACAATACAATATCCCTAAATTCCTGTTCGGAGAAGCTGCCAAGTTCATGAAAGAAGGAATGAATGTTGTTGTTGCGTTCGAAAGTGATGAACCTATAATGGCTAAAGCGCCTGCAAGTGTTGAACTGGAAATTACCTATACAGAACCTGCTGTTAAGGGAGATACCTCTACTAACGCGTTGAAGTACGCAACAGTAGAAACAGGCGTTGAGATCCGTGTTCCCTTATTTATAAACCAGGGTGAAAAGGTGAGGGTTGACACTACTACTGGCGAATACATAGAACGTGTAAAATAATTACTGATTATATAAAGTTTTGATTTGAAAACGGTCTTGATGGTATTAAGACCGTTTTTTTTTGTTTCTAATATGGATAAGCAGCAGCTGAGAAAATGGTACGAGCAGAAACGAAATGAGCTTAGCCCCGGCGATGTTGACAGTCTGAGCCGCGACATAGTACAACAGTTTTCATTGCTTTCTCTATCCGGAATAAGGTATCTGCATCTCTTTTACCCCATAGTTGGCAGACACGAGTTCGACAGTCTTCTTCTCGTAAAAAAAATACGTACCCAATATCCTCACATTTCTTTGGTTTTACCTAAAAGCGATCTGAGAAAGCATACCCTCCGCCATATCTTGTGGCAGGAAGAAACACCCTTGTCGATGAATGCCTGGGGTATCACAGAACCGGAGCAGGGAGAAGAGATCGCTCCCGCGCTCATCGATATGGTAATTATCCCCCTGCTGGCCTTTGACCTGAAGGGAAACAGACTTGGCTATGGAAAAGGCTTTTATGACCGATTCCTTTCAGAATGCCGACCGGGTATAACGAAAGCTGGCGTTTCTTTCTTTCCTCCTGAAGAAAGCATAGAAGCAGAAGATCACGATATCCCGCTGGACCTGTGTATTACACCGGAAAAGATCTGGAGCTTTGGAAAAGGTTAAAGCTTCGGCTCTCTGTTACATCTCCAATTCCAGCAGTACCGGACAGTGATCTGAATGAACAGCATCACAGAGGATAGAAGATCTTTTGAGTTTTGGACCGAGTTCGCTGCTCACCATGTTGTAATCGATACGCCAGCCCAAATTTTTCTTCCTGGCACCTGCCCTGAAGCTCCACCACGTATACTGATGAGGATCGGGATTAAAAAACCTGAAACTGTCAATAAAGCCCGTATTGATAAAGTTCTCCATCCATTCGCGTTCGGCAGGGAGAAAACCCGAAGAATTAGCGTTCGACTTCGGATTGTGTATATCGATAGGTTTGTGACAAATATTATAATCTCCTGATATCACCAGGTTGGGATATTCTTCTTTTAGCTTATCAATATAGCACTGGAAATCATCCAAAAAACGATACTTGAACTCCTGTCTGATGTCGCCGCTCGATCCCGAAGGGAAATAGGTACTCATCACTGACACATCGTCAAAATCCACTCTTATCATCCGCCCCTCAAAGTCATAGTCACAGTGTCCGCAACCGTATTCAACATGCAGGGGAGTTTTTTTTGTTAAAACAGCAGTTCCGCTATACCCCTTCTTCTGCGCCGGATACCAATAATGCTCATAACCTAGCTGTTCTACTAGAAACAAATCGGTTAGCTGCTCGGGAGATGCCTTTATTTCCTGTAAACAAACAACATCCGGATCTGCCGCCTGTAACCAGCTGAGCCAGTTCTTTCCAAGGGCTGATCGGATTCCGTTCACGTTATATGTTATTATCTTCATTTGTTGTTCGTCGTAATTGTTGATGATAGAGAGTCCTCATAAATCCACTGTTCTCAATTCACATGATCAGCTTTTTTCTAAAGTTCTCATGAGCCAGCTCTTTTTCCAATTTCTTTATTTCCTTCTTTTTAAGCAGTTTCATCTGAATGCTTATATCATTAAGAGGCCGGTCATTGCCATCAGTTTGAACAGAAGCAACCGAATCGACCATCTCAACTCCTTTCACGATCTCACCGTATACGGTATAATTCTGGTCAAGAAAAGGTGTCCCTCCAATGGTTTTATATATCTGCCGCTGGGCGGGCGGAATTTTCCGGCCCTTTAACCGCTTCTCTTCAACCACATTTAACTCTTCGTCTGTATATACTTTACCCTGAACCAGGTAGAACTGCGATGCGCTTGAAGACTTTTCGGGTTTATCGTCCCTTGCTGCTGCAATGACTCCTCTTTTATGGAAAAGGCTGGGATTAAATTCAGCCGGAATCTTGTAACCCAGGTCGCCTTCGCCCAACAGTTGAGCGGGTTTAGCATGTTTTGAATCGGGATCGCCACCCTGTATCATAAAGGATTTAATCACCCGGTGAAACAGGGTGCCGTTGTAAAAACCTTTCTTTACGAGCTTGATAAAATTATCCCTGTGCTTAGGCGTTTCATTATATAGCCTGACAATACATTCTCCTTTGTCTGTTTTTATCAGGACATACTGATTCGCAGGTTTTTTTAAAAAGTCAAAAATGCCTGTTTCTCCTCTTACGCCGGCAAAGGAGCTGCCCAGCACAAAAGATAGCATCAATATTAAAATCGGCTTGAAGGTTGAAGGTCGCATGTAGTATATCGGTTTGTGAATTGTGTGTAAGATACTTTCCACGTTAATCTGTAAAATAGTCGTTAAAATAAGAAACAATAAGAGACTTCATTAGCATTTCCTGCTCAAGAAGTGTGTAACTTGGGATCTGTTTCACAAGCTTCCAATGTGGCCAGCCATCCTGATCAACGCCTTCCAACTCATAAAATCCAAGTTCGCTGAAAAGTCGGCAGTTAGCAATATGCATCAGTTCTTCTTTTTGCCGTTTTGAAAACTTTCGGGGGCCTTTTCCTAATTCCTGAACTCCTATAAGGAAAAGCATTACCTTGATATCCGGCTTTTCAGTATCGAAATCAAGGGCAATCTTTCCCTGTAACTCACTCCATTTTTTATTTACTTCTGAAGGTGACATATTTATTATTCTATAATAACGTTAAATTAAACAAACATAATATCCTGACGAGCAAAAATCAGGATATCGGCGAAAGCAAACTTATGCAAATTTACCGGGTCATCATTTTACGGGAACAACTTAAAAAAGTTCGTGACAGCGATCCCAGGATAAAGAAAACGCTACCACAATAGTTAATTGAATATTTTTTGCTATATTTATTAAAATCAGAAGGAAGAAGGCGTAGAAGAATTTAACTTATCCACAAAAACAAAAAGTTACCAACCTGTCTTTTAGTTATTTAATCAATTCCTGCCAGGATGTTGAAAACTAAGCAAACGACAGGATCCCGATATTAGCTAACTTAATGTCAAATTAAATCGGGATAGATTTAAGGTTCTGTTAATACATTCTGCAAAGAAGCCGTTCTTAAATTTTATATTAATGGAAGAAGATTTTGAATTTGAATTCTCTGAAGATCCAAAGTTTTCAGTGGAGCGATATGAAGAGATGATCCGGAATCAGGATCAGTACTTTTTTGATTCCCAGGCATTTGAAAGCATCATAGATTATTATATTGAGAAAAACGACCCTATAAAAGCCCTACAGGTAGTAGAATATGCAGTAAATCAACATCCTTTTGCAGCTGTATTTTTTATTAAACAGGCGCAGCTTTACGTAGCCACCAACCAGCTGGATAGTGCTTTTGAATCGCTTGATAAAGCAGAAATGCTCGAGCGCTCGGAGGCTGATATCTACCTGATAAGAGGCAATATATTTGAAGTTCTCGACCGGCCGGATGAAGCGCTTGAAAATTACGATAAAGCACTTGAGCTTGCAGAAAACACTGATGAAATTTTATTGCTGATTGCTCTCGTTTATCAAAGTACCGGAGACTATGACAGCGCTATCAGGAATCTTAAAAGATGTCTTGAACAGAATATGGAAAACCAGGACGCTCTGTACGAGCTGGCATTCTGTTATGACGTGCTTGATAAGCAAGAAGAGAGTATTCAATTTTATAAACAATACATCGACAATGAACCCTATTCGTATGCAGCCTGGTATAACCTGGGCAATGCCTACCACAAACTAAATTTATTTGAAAAAGCGATTGATGCGTACGATTATGCGATACTGATCAAAGAAAACTTTGCGTCGGCCTATTTCAATAAGGGCAATTCGCTCATTCATCTGGATAAGTTTACCGATGCGATAGAGGTTTATAAACAAACTTTTGAATACGAACCACCCAACGCTGATACTTATTGTGCCATAGGTGAGTGTTATGAAAAACTGGAGCAGATGGAAGAAGCGCGTTCTTTCTATAAAAAGGCAGTGAAGCTGGATACAAAACTCTCCGATGCCTGGTTTGGAATTGGGGTCACTCTCGATTTCGAGGACCGTTATTTCGAGTCGCTGCATTTTTATAAAAAGGCGCTCGCCCTCGATGATGAAAATCCGGATTACTGGTTCGCAATTGCAGATGCTCATTACAAGCTGGGCCGACTGGAAGAATCAGAAAAAGCCTATGAAAAAGTATTAGAACTCAACCCTATAGATATAGAAGCATGGCTCGATTTCTCCTCCATTTTGTATGAGCAGAAAAAGTTGGACCGTGCAACGGAAACTATATCAGAGGCTATTAAAAATAATCCGGATGCAGCTGAACTATATTACAGAATGGTTGCATACCTGTTTGCTGACGGCAAGTATAACGAAGCATTAAACTTTTTGGAAATAGCGCTCAGAATTGACCCGGCTAAGCATGAAATTCTGTTCGAATATCTTCCCCAGATACAGGATAACAAAATCATAATTGATATCATTAACAAGTATCTGATCTGAAAATGCCTAATAAAAAAGTTTTTAATAAAAAATCCAATACGTAAGAATAGTATTGGATTTTTTTTTGAGATTTGCAGCCATATGATGAATTTCAGTTTAAAGAATATACCTGACCGCAGTATAAAGCCCCGGGAAAAGGGAGTAACGATGGTAATGGATAAAGGCTTGAGCGTTCGGGAAATTGAAAATTTAATTGAAGTAGCAGGCCCCCATATTGATCTTGTTAAATTAGGATGGGCCACTTCGTATGTAACCCCCAATCTTGGCGACAAGATTAAAGTGTATAAGAATGCCGGCATCCCTGTTTACTTTGGTGGCACGTTATTCGAAGCATTTGTTATCCGTGGCCAGTTTGATGATTATCGCCGGGTATTGGACAAGTATGACCTACGGTATGCTGAAGTCTCGTATGGATCAATAGAGATTCCTCATGAAGAAAAATGCAACTATATCTCATCACTCAGTAGTCAGGTTACCGTTATTTCGGAAGTAGGCTCAAAGGATGCCCAAAAGATCTTTGCTCCTTATAAATGGATCAAAATGATGAAAGCAGAGCTTGAGGCTGGTTCTTGGAAACTTATAGCTGAATCGCGTGAAGGGGGTAATGTAGGCATATACCGGGACTCAGGAGAAGTGAGAGAAGGGTTAATAGACGAAATTCTCACCCAAATCCCTGAAGAAAAAATCATCTGGGAAGCGCCACAGAAGGGCCAGCAGGTTTGGTTTATAAAATTAATCGGTGCGAATGTGAACCTTGGTAATATAGCGCCTGCAGAAGTTATTCCTCTGGAAACTATCAGACTGGGATTACGCGGTGACACCTTTAATCATTTCCTTAACACAATTTAGCCTCCATCAGGTTACAAGAATATATGAAGAAGTTCGGGCTGATAGGCTATCCATTGAGCCACTCTTTCTCTGGAAAATATTTTCAGGAGAAATTCGAAAAAGAAGGGCTAACGGATTGTTCCTATGAATTGTTCCCTTTGGAAAACCTTAGCGATTTTGAAAAACTGATCACCTCAAATCCTGATTTGTGCGGCTTAAATGTCACTATTCCGCATAAGATCGGTGTAATGTTTTACCTCGACAAAATTGATCCGGCAGCGAAAGCTATTGATGCAGTTAACTGTATAAAAATAATAAAGCAAAAGCCGGTAGAATCTTTTTTCACAGGCGAGCTCTCATCGACAAAAGTTAGACTAGAGGGGTTTAATACAGACTGTTATGGCTTCGAAAATTCGCTGAAACCATTGTTAAAAAAGCATCATAACAAAGCCCTTATACTCGGAAGCGGAGGTTCGTCAAGGGCCGTGGCTTACGCTCTTTCAAGGCTTGGAATCGATTATAAAATTGTATCCAGACGTAAAGCCAGGAAACAAATAACATACTCCGATATCAATAAGAACTTAATGTCGGAACGTTTGCTAATTGTCAATACAACACCTCTGGGTCTGTCACCCGGCGTCGAAACATATCCCGACATCCCATACGAGTATATCACCTCTAATCACCTGCTTTACGACCTAATTTATAATCCCGCCGAAACTGAATTTCTGAAACGCGGCAAAGAAATGGGAGCAACAATAAAGAACGGTGAGGAAATGCTGCATCTCCAGGCTGAAAGATCATGGGAAATCTGGAACAACGGATAAATTTAGCGGCGCTTCTCTGCCTGCTGTCCGTGGCGCTTACTTCCTGCAATTCGTGCGGAGAGGATAGTTATTCGCCCAAACCAAGAGGTTTCTTCAGACTTCAGTTTCCGGCGAAAGAGTACCGTGAATATCGAGGCTCCTGCCCATATACATTCAAATATCCTACCTATTCGAGGATACTGAATGACAGCTCGCGCGATGCGCAACCGTGTTGGATAAACATAGATTTCCCTGAGCTTAATGGTAAGATTCACCTAAGCTATCATTCGGTTACTTCGCAAAAGGTCTTTAATGAGCTGGTGGAGGACTCGAGAACCTTTGCCTTTAAGCATACGGTAAAGGCGACGTCGATTGATGAAGCACGAATCATGTATCCCCAAAAAAAGGTCTATGGAGTTTACTATACAATAGAAGGTAATACAGCATCATCTGTACAGTTTTTCCTTACGGACAGTACCAGGCATTACCTTCGGGGGGCACTTTACTTCAATGAGGCACCCAGGATAGACTCTATAAAACCAGTACTTGATTTTGTTAAGAAAGATATTGATGTGATGATCAAATCTTTTACATGGAAATAACAACGCCATTTTAATCTGCCATTGTTCGCTTGAGAACAACGGTGGTACTAATGAAATTAATAATATTTTTGAATGTATGATCCAGATAAAATCATTCGTATGTAATCCATTTCAAGAAAATACTTATATCCTGTCTGACGAAACGCGAGAGTGCGTTATTGTAGATCCCGGAATGTATTCAGGACACGAACAGAATGAGGTGACTGGCTATGTCCAGGATAAGGGTCTCAAGCCGGTTCTCCTTCTTAATACCCACTGCCATATTGATCATATTTTAGGTAATAAATTTATACACGACAGATACGGTTTGTTTCCCTGCTTTAATGAAGGCGAATTACCCGTGCTTGAATCTGCGCCCGGATACGCTGCTCCAATGGGAATACGCTATGAACTTTCGCCCCTCCCGCAGAAGTACCTCCCCGAAAGCGGAATGATATCCTTTGGAAACAGCAAGCTTGAGCTGATCTATGCCCCCGGACATTCACCTGCACACCTGTGTTTTTATAGTTCAGCTGATAGTTTTATCATTGGGGGCGATGTGCTGTTTTACCGAAGTATCGGTAGAACGGACCTTCCAGGAGGGAACTACCAACAGCTAATCAACAGTATTAAAGAGAAACTTTTCAAACTGCCCCACAACTGCATTGTTTACCCTGGTCATGGACCGGAAACCAATATAGGAGACGAAAAACAGTATAACCCCTTTTTGACTTAAGTCTAAAGAACTAACAAATATTCAATTGTATTTAAGAGATAAATAGATGAACACTTCCTTCTATATCGCCAAAAGGTACCTGTTTTCAAAAAAATCTCTTAATGCTATCAATATTATTTCGGGAATATCTGTACTCGGCGTATTTGTTGGAAGCGCAGCATTGATAGTTATCCTCTCTGTATTTAACGGCTTTGAAAATGTAGTGCTCTCGATGTACAACACCTTCACTCCCGAAATAAGGATTGAACCGTCCAGGGGTAAAACCTTTTATCCTGGGAGCGCTTATTTTTCAGAACTGAAGCGTGATAAACGAATTGAGAATTATACGGAGGTGCTACAGGAAAAGGCACTGATAAGATACAAAGACGGTCAGTATATTGGTGTGATTAAGGGCGTAAGCGACAATTTTCTCAAACGTTATCAGCTTGACAGCACAATCATTGAAGGTAGTTTTACCCTAAAGAAAGAGGGGACTAATTATGCAGTGGTGGGATCATTAGTACAGTCGTACCTAAGTTTGAACGTAAATGACCAGTTCAGTGATCTAATGATTTATTCCCCCCGAAAGGGAGCTGGAAATTCGATTAATCCTGCCGATGAATTTGTCGTTAAAAGCATCCACCCTGCCGGCGTATTTCAGATACAACAACAGTTTGATGAAACCGTGATTGTCCCCATGCATTTCGCACGCGATCTGCTGGAAGAAGAAAGGAACATATCTTCTATTGAAATATATCTGAAGAAGGGGGAATCTGTTGATAAGTTTCATAACGAGGTGTCGGAAAAGCTAGGCGATGCGTTTTTAATCAAAGACAGGGTTCAACAAAATGAACTTCTTTACAAGATACTAAACTCCGAAAAATGGGCCATTTTTATCATTTTAACCTTCGTGCTAATTATAGCGGTCTTTAACATAGTGGGCTCTTTAACGATGCTGGTGCTGGATAAGAAGAAGGATATTGCTATACTAAGCAGCATAGGAGCGGGTACAGCTCTGATCCGCAAAATATTCTTCATTGAAGGAATGATGATTGCTTTAACGGGTTGTATTTCGGGGATGCTTGCCGGGCTCGTATTTTGCCTCCTCCAGCAGCATTATGGGTTTATTAAGATGGCGGAGGGAACCTCATTTACAGAAT
>DALYUO010000015.1:354-12405 GCA_031981225.1 Pararcticibacter sp. | reverse complement strand
TTCATACTGATTTTCTTTACGGTGACGGGCGTCTCAATTATAACGTCTGGTATTTCATCCCGTTTAAGCGTTAAAAGCTTACGCGGGATGAAGGAAGAATTATAAATACTTATTGGGGATCAGGTAATTGGTGACATAGTCGTAAACCCCCTCTTCCAGTGTATGAAAAGGTTTATGATAACCTATTGACTGGAGTTTATCCATTTTTGCTTCTGTAAAATACTGATACTTATCTCTTATATCTTCAGGCGTGGGAATGAAAGAAATATCCGGTTCTTTCCCTGTTGCTTTAAAGGTGGCTGCTGCGAGGTCGTAAAATGTACGCGCCTTCCCAGAGCCCAGATTATAAATACCAGAATCCTTACGGTGGTGCATCAAAAAGTATAATACGTCAGTTACATCTTTAACAAAAACGAAGTCACGCATTTGCTCACCGTCCTTAAAGTCGGGACGATGCGACTTAAACAGCTTCATTTTACCTGTATCCTTAATCTGATTATAGGTATGAAATATAACAGACGCCATTCTGCCTTTATGATATTCGTTGGGACCGTAGACATTAAAAAACTTAAGTCCGGCCCAAAAATAAGGCTTCCTTTCCTGCTGTAACGCCCATTTATCAAACTCATTCTTTGACTCGCCATATGGATTGAGTGGCTTTAAGAGATCGATCTTACTCTCATCATCGTCATAACCATTTTCTCCCAAACCATAAGTGGCCGCAGATGAAGCATAGATAAGGGGTATTCCGAACTCTACGCAAACATTCCAAACATCTTTCGAATATTCAAGGTTAAGCTCATTTAAAAGAGCGTAGTCAAACTCAGTAGTATCTGTGCGGGCCCCGAGATGAAATACAAACTGAACATGTAAATGATTAGCAGTTAACCACTGAATAAAGTCAGAGCGGTCTACCAGCTTCGAGAAGCGCTTGCCTTCAAAGTTTTTATTTTGCTTCTCATCAGAGAAATCATCTACCAGAATCAAATCGTAGTAACCTTCATCGTTCAGCTTCTGAACTAAACAACTGCTGATAAATCCTGCAGCGCCGGTAATTATTATCATAGTTTCTTCCCTCAGCGGGATAATTATTTATAAAAAAATGCTTTCGTTTATCTCAGGTATTATTCCTTTCGATAAAGCGGTATCGAAAAGAAGCCCGACAGCCTTCCGGCCTTCAGGTCCCAAATTTACTGAATATTTGTTTACATAAAGATCAATGTGCTTATACATCACTTCTTCATCCATAGCCTGGGCATGCTTTCTGATAAAATCTATTCCTGACCCCGGATTATCAAATGCATACTCCACACTTTTACGTAGAATACGGTTTACCTTTTGCTTCAGCTCGTCAGGCAGACTGCGTTTTATTACAATCCCTCCAAGGGGAATGGCACATCCGGTCGTCTCTTCCCAATAACTTCCAAGATCGATAATCTTCTTTAAGCCCTTATTCTGGTATGTAAAGCGATTTTCATGAATAATGAGGCCAAGGTCTATTTCGTCGCGTAACAGGGCGTCCTCAATATCAGAAAACAACAATTCTGTTTTATTTGCAAGATTAGGAAATGCAAGGCTTAAAAGGAAGTTCGCGGTTGTAAACTTTCCGGGAATACCAATTCTAAGTTCTGAGTTGTGAGTTGTGGGTTGCGGGTTGTGAGATGAAGACATCGCCTGAAGACTGGAAGGTGTCATTTCTCTCTTTGATATCAGAAGCGGACCTACGCCAAAGCCCAAAGCGCTGCCTGCATCAAGGAGGACATAATCCTTTACGGCGTTTGCAAAAGCGTGAAAACTAAGTTTCGTGATGTCGAGTGCAGCATCAAAAGCCTTATGGTTAAGCGTTTCAACATCGTCATAAAACACCTCAAACTCTAAGCCTTCTGTATCGATTTTATGATGGATCAAAGCATCAAAAATAAAGGTATCATTAGGGCATGGCGAGAATCCAAGTGTTAATTTCATAATATTTTATTTAACAAGGCAATGAGTTCATGATTCAGGCTGGCAACCGCCAAAGGAATATTCCAAGACTCACGATTTCGTCGCTCTATATAATTTGATATCGACCTGATCTGAAGACAAGGCAGATCATTAAAGCGGCAGGCGTAAAAAAACGCGGCGCCTTCCATGCTTTCTATTCCGGGATTTATCCTCTCAACTGTGTTTCGAATACTTTCATCATTGCCGTGCACTTTGTTGACGGTAATGGCCGAGACCTTTTGCAGATGCAGAGTAGCAGCTTCTAATGTTTCGCAAATAATGGAGGTTTCACAGCTTCGACCAAACCCCATCTGATCAATGGACAGGAAAGCACTGCCATCTTCCGCGCCAAGTTCAGAGAAACAGTCTTTGGTAACCTTAACCACTTTTCCAATCTCTAAATATGGATGAAAGCTGCCCGCGATACCTGCGTTAACAGCCGTATCGAATGTACGTACTGCAAGTATCCGTCCGAGCCAATAAGCCGTACTAACCATTCCTACACCGGTAACCAGTATGGTAATGTCATGACCGTTCCTCGTATTTTCTCCTTCACTGAAATGAAGCGTTTCCATAAGGGGCCTAATTTCTTCCAGAGTAGCAGATACCAGCAGCAGTTTCATGATGCGAAGATACGTATTGCCTGATTTTGAAGGTAAGTCTTGCTGAGAGATTTAAGTATATTTGTATACTTTATTAAATTTAAATGATATACATTACCCGAAGAGAACAGTTTAATGCAGCTCATAAGCTATACCGGAAAGAGTGGAGCGATGAAAAAAACCTTGAGGTTTTTGGAAAGTGCTCTAATCCTAACTGGCATGGACACAATTACGAACTTTATGTAACGGTAAAGGGTGAGATAAATCCTGAAACCGGTTATCTTATCGATCTGAAAACACTAAAGGATATTATCCGTACCTGTATTACGGATAAACTGGATCACAAAAATGTGAACCTTGATGTCGATTTTATGCGCGGCAAAATGGCTTCTACCGAAGTGATGACTGTAGAGATTTTCAATCAGTTAAAAGGGCCGCTGCAACAAAGGGCAGTAACTCTTTACAAGGTAAAATTAGTTGAAACAGAGAACAATTTTGTAGAATATTACGGCGAAGAGCCTGCATTATAAAAAATGAAAGAGAAAGAGATAAATCACATGGCTGAAGAAAACGAGTTGGATGGATACGTTAAGATCGACCGGTATAATGCTGTTAAAATTGAACGTATAGCATCTCATTACAGCGAAATACTTTCTGATTTAGGTGAAGACCCGTCACGTGACGGTTTATTAAAGACTCCGGAGCGGGTAGCTAAGGCCTTACAATTTCTCACGCATGGTTACGACCTGAAACCACATGAAATTTTAAAGAGCGCCATGTTTAAGGAAGAATACAGTCAGATGGTGGTTGTAAAGGATATCGAGGTTTATTCCATGTGTGAGCATCATCTGCTTCCATTCTTCGGCAAAGCGCACGTGGCTTACATTCCTAACGGTCATATAGTAGGGCTGAGTAAGATCCCCCGTGTTGTTGAAGCTTACGCGCGAAGATTACAGGTACAGGAAAGGCTCACAAACGAGATAAGAGATTGTATTCAGGAGACTTTGCAACCTATGGGTGTCGCTGTAGTTATTGAGTGCAAACATCTATGTATGTCTATGCGGGGTATACAGAAGCAAAACTCGGTAACAACTACTTCTGCCTTTACAGGTGCATTTGCAAATGAAAGAACGAGGGCTGAGTTTTTGCGACTGATTACGGCAAGTCTTGATTAAATTAAAGAAGATCGGAGGAACTCCCTTTTAAAAAATTAATAAGTCATTTTATCTTTAACCCAAATAATAAATAATCTGAATGGATAGATATATGAACGCATATATATTCCCGGGACAAGGATCCCAGTTTCCCGGCATGGGCAAGGATCTGTATGAGGACCCAAAATCGAAAGAATTGTTTGAAAAGGCAAACGAAATTTTAGGATTCAGGATCACTGATATCATGTTCGGCGGGACCGAAGACGAGCTAAAACAAACAAACGTAACGCAGCCTGCCATTTTCTTACATTCTGTTATTCTTGCCAGTTCTCTCGGCGGGTATTTTACGCCCGATATGGTGGCAGGACATTCATTAGGAGAATTTTCTGCTCTGGTCGCAGCTGGCGCCTTAACTTTCGAAGACGGATTAAGACTTGTTTCTGCGCGTGCAAATGCAATGCAAAGGGCCTGTGAAATTCAGCCTTCAACGATGGCAGCAATTCTGGGTCTCGATGATTATACTGTAGAAGAAGTATGTCAGATGATAAGCGAGATCGTAGTACCTGCAAATTATAATTGCCCTGGGCAATTAGTTATCTCGGGCAGCATTGAAGGGGTGGATAAAGCATGCGCGCTTCTTACTGAAAGAGGTGCTAAACGCGCTTTGAAGCTGAACGTCAGCGGTGCATTTCATTCGCCTTTAATGGAAGCTGCACGCGTGGAATTAGAAAACGCTATCCATGGGACGGAAATCAAACCACCGGTTTGCCCGATCTATCAGAATATCGATGCCAAACCCCATACAGACCCAGAAATTATTAAACAAAACCTGATAGCACAATTAACAGGGCCTGTGAGATGGACACAAACAGTAAAGAGAATTCTCGAAGACGGCGCGACGTCCTTTACAGAAGTGGGACCTGGGAATGTTCTTCAGGGGCTAGTAAAAAAAGTGGATCGCTCGGTAGAAACTAAAAGTGCTCAGGCATAAGGTTTGATAGTATTATAATTATCTATCGGATACAGGCGATTAAAAAAACAGAGCCTGTATCCGCTTGTTACTCTCTCAAGCTATATTAATACTTCCTCTGTGAGTGCTCTGTTTAAAATAAGACTCCTTCTTTTTTTCCTCGCCGTTGGTTTTGCCGTTACAGCAATATCCATACACTTTACATTTAACAAAAACCAGATCTTAGAGTTAGATGCAAAAACTATTGAATCCAATCTTCACAAAAAGGAAATCTTTGTCAAGCGTTTTTTAAACAACAAAGCTAACTTTAATTCGCTTCGTACTATTCACAGTAATCCTCAGACGGCAGCAGGATTAATAAAGGATTTCAGAGATAAACGCTCTATTTACCTTCATACGTATTACAACAATCAATTAGTTTTCTGGGGAGCCAATAGAATTGCCCCTGCTACCGACGCAGGACTTAAAGATGGAAGCAACCGTATCAAAACTCAAAATGGCTGGTATGAAGCTATCAAAAAATCTTCCGGAAATTTCTCTGTTGTTTGTATTATTCCTATAAAAGCAGAGTACCCGTTCCAAAATAAATATCTTAAGAACACCTTCGCCCCCGACTTGATTAAAGAAAACAACCTGGAGATAGCAGATCTTGACGATGTACGGGTGTATAACATTAAAAATAGCGATGGCCAGTTTATCATATCTGTTAAGCTGAAGTCGTCGGTAACCAATAGCTTTTATTCAAAGCTCGAGCTATTAATGTTTATGCTAGCCGCATTGCTGACTACCATTTTTATAAACTACTTATGTATACTTCTTGCCTCAAAAAATTACACAAAATCAGCTACATCGATTTTCTTTCTATACTTCCTTGCATTAAAACTTCTTTCGCTACAGTTTCCGGTTCTTGATACTTACTTTAACATCAGCATCTTCGACCCACGACATTTTTCAGGAGGGTATTTTCTACGGTCGTTAGGCGACTTTGTCTTGAGTACGATTCTAGTAAGTTGGTTTCTATGCTTTGTTTACAGCTATCGCTTTAAAATTCAACTATCCAACAAACCTGTCAGCAAGACAGCAGGGACAATTATTTTCGTCTTATTGGGTTTTATAATATATTTGATTGCCAACCAGCAAAGCGACGTTTTCTACAATCTTGTAACTAAATCAAATATAAATTTCGACCTTACAAATATCCTGTACCTCGACAGTTACAGCTGGGTAGGAATTCTTTTAATGTTTATCGGAGCTTTTAACCTTTACCTTGTCCTTGAAATATTACTGGCAATAGGAAAAACTCTTCCGTTATCAAATCTACATAGACTGAGGATATTTATCGCCGGTCTTATGTTGATTATGATTCTGCAAATAATATTTCACGATTACAGTCTTTATATTCTTCTTTTTAGCACAATTATTTTCATTAGAGGATGGGAGTTCTATACCAATAACGAAAGCTATAAATTTCTAAGTTTTCTGTTTGTTGTGCTTCTGTTTGCTATAATAGCTTCGATAAAGCTCTCCTCATTTCAATTTTTAAAAGAGCGGGAACAACGAAAGATTATCGCTTATAAACTAGAATCGGCAGACGATCCTAACGCGGTACTTCTATTCTTCTCCCTCGAGCAGGAAATACGTAAAGACGATGCGATAACAGACTATTTCAAGCAGCCTCAAGTAGATAATGCTGCATTGCGGAGCAAACTTCAAAAACTATATTTTGACGGCTACCTCGCCCGCTATGATTTTGAGGTCTTTACCTATAAAAACGGACAGCAGGAGATATCAAAAGACATAGCAAGCATTAATCTTTTTAAAAACCTTGTTCTTGCAGGTTCAATAAAAGTGTCGGAGAATTTCTATAGAATCAATAATACTTTCGGATTCCAGCATTATTTCGCAATTCTCCCGATAAAATACGGCGACAGCCAGCTTGGAACCCTTATTATTACCTTAAAGTCAAAAACATTCAAGGACCCCGGCTCTGTACCTGAAATTCTGGTTGACAGTAAGATGAACGCAGATAAAGATCTTGACAATTATTCATTTGCGTTCTATCTTAACGAACGCCTGCTCAATCAGAATGGTACCTACATTTACAACCTGGTAAACAATGATTTCAAAGGCAAAGACAAAAACTTCGTATTCATTGAGAAAAATGGATATAACCACCTCATTTATAAACCTAACTTCAAAAAGGTGATTGTTGTAAGCCTGCCGGTAACCACCTGGATAATGAAACTGGCATCTGTGTCGTTCCTTTTCCTCGTGATGACAGGCTTGTCGGCGTTAATAATTATCATTCATCAAGTCTGGACTATATTACATGATGATACGTTCCGTGTCCAGCATAATAAATGGAGTTATCTACTTTCGCGGAACAGAATATTATACCGAACACGAATACAGGCATCGCTGGTAGCCGGAATTATTTTCACACTTCTGATCGTTGGTCTCATCACCTATATCAGCATCAGCAAGCAATTCAAGCAGCAACTGGAAGAAGATGTCCTTAAAAAGGTAAATCAAATCAACAACGGGTTAGAAAAGAATAAAATGTTTAATCAGGGATCACTCGCTGATAACGAGGAGGCTCTTCATGCATTTGCTGATATCAATGCTACCGACCTGAATCTTTTTGACGTACAGGGAAAACTTGTTTTTACTACCCAAAATAAGATTTACGAATACGGATTTCTGGAACCCAGGATGAACGCTTTTGCTTATATCTATATGAGCAGATATCAGCGTTCAGAATTCCTCAACGTTGAACAGGTAGGTCGAATGGAGTTTATTGCTGCTTATAAACCAGTAAGAAACAGCCGGAATGAGACTATTGCATACCTTGGATTACCTTACTTTTCAAATGAAAGTGATTATGATCAGCGGATTGGCCAGTATTTGAATACCCTGATAAATGTATATGCTTTGGTATTAGTTGTGATTGTTCTTTTTGCGATTTTCCTGGCAAATCAGATAACCTATCCTCTCACCCTGGTAGGTAAAAGCTTAAACGAAATTAAAATTGACGGGAAAAATGAACCCATAGAATGGAAAAGTAATGATGAAATAGGAAGCCTGATAAAAGAATACAATAACATGATTATTGCACTTGAAGAGAGTGCTAAAAAGCTGGCACGGTCAGAGAGGGAGTCGGCATGGAGGGAAATGGCAAAACAGGTGGCTCATGAAATAAAAAACCCGCTTACGCCCCTCAAACTAGGCGTTCAATTACTGGAAAAGTCCTGGAAAGAAAACGATGTGAACTTTAACAAGAAGTTTGAGAAGTTCAGCAAATCATTCATAGAACAAATTGAGAGCTTGTCACTGATAGCCTCTGAGTTCTCTAACTTCGCGAAACTACCGGATACACCATTCGAAAGCATCAACCTTGTTGATATGATTGAAAAGTCAATTGAAGCGTTTCAATCTGTAGGACCTGACATCCAATTTAATTATCCTGAAAAAGAAATACTGATTAACGGAAGTAAGGATCACCTTCTGAGGATATTTAATAATCTGATAAAAAACGCAATCGAGGCAATTCCTGAAAACCGTAACAAGATCATCGGTATTAACCTATCCCTTTCCGCAGGAAACGCAATTATAAATGTAAGCGACAACGGCAAGGGCATACCTGAAGAATTGCGGGAAAAGATATTCAACCCAAATTTTACAACCAAGAGCTCAGGTACAGGGCTGGGTCTTGCCTTTGTTAAACAAGCTGTAGAAAATATGCTCGGGTCTATTCATTTTGAGACTGAACCCGGTAAAGGCACTACGTTTCATATTACTCTGCCACTTGCCTAGAATGACAGAGCACGTCTTTATTTCAGGTTAACCTTAGACGTTCCCATTGTGTAGCCATCAGAATAGAGAATGATGGTGTAAGTTCCTTTTTGGAAGGGATTAGGGTTTGTCCAGTCAATATTGAAAACCTTGCCTTGAGCATTATCAAACTCGATAGCCGTTTTGTAGGTATATTGCAGGTCATCCCCGTCGGCAGTAAATAAACTTCCATTATCAGATACAATCAGATTTCCTACCGGATCAACTATCCTTACGAAAATATCATGCATACCTTTTTCTGAAATCGGATTATCTGCTATCGTAAAACTGATCCGTAGCTTCTTCGCCGATCCCGCACGACTTACTTCTGATTCCTTGCCGCTATTACGTACCTTAATAGGCGTAATATTAATAGCTCCCGACTTTAAAGCGGCAGCAACTTTCACTTTGCTGCTTAGCTCACTGTTCTGCTGTTCCAGCCTGCTCGCCTGCTCGCTAACATTAGCCACAGTCGTTTTCAGGCTATCCCTTTCCGAAATCAGCGCTTCGTTCTTTTTCTGAAGACCAGCTAAATCGGAAGTATACTTTGACACGAAATAACGTAGTTGTTTAACTTCTTCCTGAGCTTTCGCAAGCTGTCCCTGTGTCAGTTTGCCTTTTCTAAGCTCTTCCCGCAATTCATTGATCTTCTGCCTGGCAAGCTCCTGGTTTTCCTTCATTTCTGATGAAAGCTTCACGTTGTTGGTATTTGCCTTATCTAATTCGGCTTCAATCTTGTCAATCTCAATTTCCATACGCGACTTTTCGTCAGTAAGCGTGACGATCTTATCGCTTGCTTTCTTATCCTTGAAGAACAAATAAGCATTCGTTCCAAGAAGCGCAACAATAACCAGAATCAAAAAGTAAACTTTATTTGAATCTTTTTTGGTAGCCGGCTCGTATTGAGTATTTTCCATAATTTTATAGTTTCTTAGCTTATATCAGGCAACGCAGCAGTATAGACATTCAGTATTTATTGTCGCTCACCTTTATACCCGCGAAAAGACAAATATAATATTTTAGGAAAGCTTTAAATTTCATTACTTAATTATCTTACTCTAACGTCTGCTCTAAACAAAGCTTATTGGCTCTGAAAATTATTTATTATAACATCGTCTGATTAGAACAAGTGGCTTGAGCTCAAGGAAATCGCTTTAAAAGGCCAGAGAGAGCGCAGGAGAGCGAATTCTGCTGCTCAAAGTTGGTATATGCGCCGAAATCTCCTGAAAAAAACAAAGGTCTTATGATTCGTACAGAGGTACAAAAAAGGAATGCTGGTTTTTATTGCGCTTGAACAAGGGCGACCTGCGATGCTGAATGGTTAAAATTAGGACAATAGTGGGTATAAGCCCGAAAAAAAGCCTGATAAGTTCCTTACCAAACCCGGATCATGTCAGCATCTCATCAGCATCTCGTCAGACTCTCGTCAGACTTTAGTCTGACATGATGCTGACGAGATACTGATAAGATGCTGACGAGATACTGATATGATCGGGGACTGGTCAGGCACTGGTCAGGCACTGTTAAGCGAGTGGAGTTATAAAGGTGTCATAAATTATGTACTCATGGGCCACACCATACCGCCGGAAAATGGCCAGAAAATTTGGCGGTTTGATCTCCGCGTGCTGAAAGGCCTTTTTCAGACCTAATCAGTATATCTTGCTGAAAATCCTGTGTATCGTCCTCTGAAAAATCTTAAATGCGATTTTCTCCGGCTTATGCATAATAATATCTTATAAAGATTGTTTAACTATCTTTGCCCAAATACGCTTTCGGCTGGTTGGTAAGAGAAACGGGCGACGACATTGTTAAAGGGGATAATCCATTAAATTTATAATTATAAAAGATATATGTTTTTAAGATTCTGGCTGGTGGTGACTATCTTTTGTGCTGTAATTTCCACGGCTTTATCACAAGTCAACTCGGATGAGCTGCATCCAAAAAGAGAATTCAGAGGGGTGTGGGTTGCAACTGTCGCTAATATCGACTGGCCATCCAGACCGGGACTCCCTGCAGGGAAACAGCAGGAGGAACTTATTCAAATCCTCGACGCGCATAAAAAAAATGGGATAAATGCCATAATATTACAGGTACGGCCGGCTTCGGATGCTTTTTATGCAAAGGGCCGGGAACTTTGGAGCAGGTTTATTTCCGGTAAGCAGGGACAGGCCCCCGCTCCATATTATGATCCCCTGGAGTTTGCGATTAATGAAGCACATAAAAGAGGAATGGAGTTACACGCATGGTTTAATCCCTACCGAGCTTCTACAACCCTTGCAGCAGCAGATATAAACTCAGAGCATATCACCAGGAAGCATCCTGAATGGTTCTTTAGTTTTGCTGGCAAAAAACTTTTTAATCCCGGGCTGCCGGAAGTACGGGAATATATTATCCAGGTAGTGATGGATGTGGTAAGAAACTATGATATTGATGGAGTCCATTTTGATGATTATTTCTATCCCTATCCGGAAAAGAATCAGGTAATCCAGGATAAGCAGACCTTTAACATCTACGGAAAGAATTTTACCAATATAGCAGATTGGCGGCGTCATAATGTGGACACATTAATACATGACCTTTCCGATAGCATTCATGCAGCAAAGAAATATGTTAAGTTTGGAATAAGTCCTTTTGGTATCTGGCGTAACCGGTCACAAGATCCGGAAGGATCAGAAAGCAGCGGTCTTGACGGGTATGGGACGTTGTATGCCGACGCGAGAAAATGGGTACAACAAGGATGGCTCGACTATATAAATCCTCAGATTTACTTTCCTTTTTATTACAGGGCTGCACCTTACGAAAAATTGGTAGACTGGTGGAGCAACAACACCTTTGGCAAGCATTTATATATAGGGCACGCGGCTTATCGCGCCATAGAACGAAGGGCGGGATGGAACGACTGGAGACAACTGCCCGATCAGATTAGATACGCGAGAAAAAATAACAGGGTGCAGGGAGGCGTTTTTTTTAGCTCTAAATCTGTTACTCTAAATTATGCCGGGGTTCAGGATTCTTTACGTCAGAATTTTTACAGCTATCCGGCCCTACCGCCACAGATGCTCTGGCTTGATGCTGTTCCTCCCCAATCGCCACTTAATCTCCAGGCAAACGTCGCAGGAAACAGGGTTTCTTTAAGTTGGGAACAACCTATCAGAGCACGTGATGGGGAAACAGCGTATGGTTATGTAGTCTACCGCTTTCACTCCAATGAGAGCATCAACTTACAGGATGGATCTAAAATCATTAAAATAAGCTTTGAAAACAGTACAGGCTTTATAGATGAGAACGTAAGGCCCGGCACGTACTTTTATGTTGTGACAGCTATTGACCGCCTAAAAAATGAAAGTCAACCTTCGAACAATGTTATGATTTCATTACCAACAGCTAATTAGTGTTAGTTATACGTAATAAGTCGTAAGTTATAAGGGAAAATAAATTGATAGTCATTGCTTTATAAAACACAAGAGGTCATTGTTACATTTACATAAGACAAGAGATTTAAGCAGAGCGG
>DALYUO010000015.1:0-344 GCA_031981225.1 Pararcticibacter sp. | reverse complement strand
ATAAGATCCCGGCCCGCTCTGCTTGTAATTATACCCTTGTTCTATTTCTTCTCTGGCAATAAAACAAACTTTATCAAGTTACTGCCGCTCAAATATTCATTAGCAGCAGCTTTCAGGCTTTCAGGTGTAATCTTTTTTAGAGAATCAAGGTATGTAAGGATCTTAAGAGGATCCTCATTCATCTGATAATTTGAAGTTAAGTAACCCGCCCAGAATCCATTTTGCTTTAATTGGGTTTCCGTAGTCCTTCTCTCTTCTGCAACATACTTCTCAATATCGCCAGCCTGAGCCCCGTTTTGCTTTATCTTATTAATTTCGTCTAATGTGGCATTCACCAATTTGTC
>DALYUO010000014.1:24078-42255 GCA_031981225.1 Pararcticibacter sp. | reverse complement strand
GTAAAATCTTTATAGCGGAATGAATTTCGTAGCCCCGCCCTCCACTTTGGTTCAGTTTGTCCCAGAATAGTGCGGTCATTCGCGTCTATCGTCCCATTTCCATCCTGATCCACGATACGCATATCCCCAGCTTTAAAACCCGCTGGGATCTCATCATCAACCTGCCATACGCCATCAAACTGGTAATTATAAACAGAAGTGATGTTTTCTCCAATAAACAAAGCACTCGTCGGGATATCCTGCTTACCCCTCAAACTTAGTATTTCGTTAGTATTAGCTGAAAAGTTACCATTAATGGTCCATCCAAAGTTGTCACTCTTAACCGGATTGTAATTAAGAGTCAATTCGACTCCCTTATTCCTCATAGAAGCCAGGTTTGAATTGATCACGCTAAAACCGTTCATCGTTGGAAGGAGCTCCTGATACAAAAGATCGTACGTTTTGCGGTTATAATAATCTAAGGTACCTGAAAGCTTTCCTTTAAATGCTGTAAAATCCAGGCCGAGATCCAACTCGTCTGTCGATTCCCATTGAAGGTCAGCATTAGACATAGTGGAAGGATAAATGGTTACAGTACTTACTCCTCCATCTCCGAACACATAATTAGATCGCTGTATTTGGGCAAGAGAGGAATATGGATCCACTCCCTGATTTCCAATGGTTCCATATGAAACTCTGAATTTCAAAAAATCAAGCCAGCTGCTGTTTCTTAGAAACTTTTCTTCAGATGCAATCCACGCCAGAGCTGCAGAGGGAAAACTACCGTATTTGTGATCAGCTCCAAACGCGGAATAACCATCCCGTCTTATCGTCGCTGTTAGCAGATACCGGTTCAGGAAACTGTAATTAGCTCTGAACATCGCACCCTGATTCACAAATTTATTGGTAACATCAGAGTTGGCCTGGGTTGCTCCTAAAGCGAACTGGTCGTACCCGAGCGCCATATTAAAAAAATCAGAAGCCGTTGATGTATTGTTGGTACGGCTATCTTTCTGCTGAGTCAATACGGCGGTAAAAGCCAGCGAATGTTCCTTATTCGCACCCAGATCTATTTTGTAATCCAATTGATTTTCAATTAAATTAGTAACAAGGTCACTTCTCACTCTGCTTGCGGTAGCATTTTTTGAGCTTGGCCGGGCAGCAACAGGTAAGTAAAGATCCAATATACCGGTCGGATAAGTAAAATCTTCCACCCTTCCATAGCTTAACGTAGAACCAAACCTGACGTTATAAGTTAAACCTTTCAGAAAAGGAAAGTCAATTTTCGCATACATCACCCCATTCAATGCATTTGAAATGCTGGAATTAGGATTGATGGTAGCTAAAAGAGGATTGGCTACAGTAGTTAAGGTGTACGCCGGGTATGCAGTAAGAGACCCGTCTTCATTATATATTTTCCCGTAGGGAGTCATCCACTGGGCATTAAACGTATTGGCTGGTGTACCAGAATTGTCTCTTCTGGTAAAACCACTATTTAAACCGATAGTTAACCATTTATTCAGATTTGATTCAAGATTAGCCCGAAGACTTATTCTTTTAAAATTGTCATTCACCACAACGCCTTGCTGCCTGGTGTATGCACCCGACAGGTAGTAATTAATTTTATCTGTTCTCTGAGACACATTTAATTGAATATTTTCCGATGGAGCATCCTGCTTGATAAGCTCTTGCGGGTCCACAGTTTTTCCTGCTGCATACTGTTCAGCCTCATAAGGTGTCAGGTAGCTTGCTACGGACTCCATATACCTGCATTTTTATAGTCTGGGTCATTGAAACGCTTATAATCCACCAGCTTCTCGAGATACCTTTCAGGACTCAGAAAGTTTATTTTATTAATATAGTTGGAAGATCCATAATAGGTGGAGAAATCAAATTTAGGTTTGTCAGAAGCGCCCTTCTTCGTAGTGATTAAAATTACCCCTTTTGCTGCACGGGACCCATAAATAGCGAGGGCACTTGCATCTTTTAGCACTTCCAGGCCAGCGATATCATCAGGCGGAATATCTGAAAGATTCCCCGGAAAAATAATTCCATCCAGTACAATCATAGGCGACCCTAAGTTGGAAATACTTGAAATCCCCCTAATATATATCCCTCCTGTCGTCCCTGGCCTTGTTCCTGGTGTAACACTTAAACCTGCAACACTTCCCGAAAGCGCCTGAGTCACATTTATATTCGGTACATTTGCTACCTGGCTGAGATCCACAGAAGCGACAGAGCCTGTAATGTCCCTTCTTTTCTGCGTACCGTACCCCACTACAACTACTTCATCCAACTGACTTGCAGACTCACCCATCGTTACATTAATAACAGTGCGTCCGCCAATTTTAATACTCTGCGAATTAAATCCGACATAAGTAAAAGTCAGGGTAGCCTGCCCATCTGTATTAATCGAATAATTGCCATTAATATCTGTACTGGTACCACCTCCGGCAGAGCTTTTAATGCTTACCCCGACTAAAATATCTCCTTTACTATCGGTTACCTTACCCTTCACGGTAACGGGTGGAATAATAGCTCCCGCTTTTAAAGGAATACCTGTTGCTAACATCAAGACCAGAACAATAGAAGAGGCAAGCAGCATTTTTTTTACAGACCCTAGGTTGAGCGGGCTGCATTTGAGTAGTTTGGTTCTCATCATACTTCAGTTAATTAATTGTTGATTAATATTGATTTTGCGAATCAGGATACAGCATATATCCTTTCTGTTAATTTTAAGCGATGTCTATTCTACCATATTCCTCCATGTTTGGGTTGTTATTAAGAGTGAGAGCGTTTATATAACAATTGTTAATATTTTTCCAGGGCGCCACGTTTCCGGATACATATTTGCGTTTCGTGTCCGAACACAAATATATAAAAACAAATAGTGTGCGCACACTATTTTAAAAAAATATTTTTATTACTAGAATTTTGTAGTTAAGTTTGGTCTGATCATTCTGACGCCTTGCAGTAATTATTTAACCAAACATCTTTTTTACCCACATATTAAAAACGAATCAATAAAGTGAAAAAAAAGCTCTTTATAATCCCACTCCTCCTGGCAATAGCAGTTTTTGGACAAGAAAAAGACAAGGAAAGGCACCCTATTGATATAGATGCCATTCGTCAAACGGAGCTAACTGGCGATGTTGGCCTTCGACCTACTATCATGTCTATCCCAGCAAGCCGGCTCCAAATTGGGTCTTTTATAAAAAAACACCCTGATAAGAAATATTTAACTTTTCCAGAAAGTCGCGATAATTCCATTCGCATGCTAGATGCCATTCCTGAGAAGTGGATGACATTTAGTAAGGAGCAACTAGAATCATATAAAGATACCGGCCGCCCCGGCGAGTACTTTGTCTTTCAGGTGGGACTATACGCTTCATCCGTCCCTTTAAAGAATATTCAGATAAGCTTCGTTCCCTCCGGCCCTAAGGATGCATTTGTAAAAGAACTTACCTGTTTCAATTCAGAGGGAATCTCCTATCAGGGAAATAGTTTTAAAAAGCAATTAGATCTCGATTATAATAAGGTATTGCCCTTATGGTTCGGCATACAGCTCCCTGATAATGCTGGCAGGGTATTTCAAGGGACTATCACCTTAAAGCCCGAAGGATTACCGCCAACATCTATTGCTGTTGCCATTAGTATTAAAGGCAGTCCCGTAGAAAACCGGGGATATAATAACGAAAAAAAACTATCAAGGCTCGCCTGGCTCAATTCTACGTTAGCTCTTGATAATGATATCACTACCGGCTTTAAGCAGTTGGTTCGAAATGAAAAAACGATATCTATATTGGGAAGAACAATTACTCTTTCTAATGAGGGACTCCCATCTCAAATTCAGACGTTTTTTGACGCAAATAACCAGAACCTTCTCCCTTCGGGACAACCTATTCTTTCCCGGCCGATACGTTTTATCGCTGAAGGAGACAACGGTAAACTAATGGAATTTAAATCAGGAGAGATTAAATTCAAAGACAATTATCCGGGAAATACAGAATGGGAAGCGACACTAAGCAATAAGTTGATAAATATCCGGCTGTTAGCAAAAGCCGAATATGATGGCTTCATAAGATACCAAACCCTGGTTACACCGCTTCAGGATGTTGCAGTTCAGGATATCCGCCTTGAGATTCCGATTCGGGCTGAAAAAGCTATATATATGATGGGACTGGATAAAGAGGGCGGGGTCAGTCCAAAAGAATGGCGTTGGAAGTGGGATGTTAACAATAAAAACCAGGACGAAGTTTGGATGGGTGCTGTTAACGGAGGGCTAAAAGTTAAATTAAAAGGAAAAAACTATCGTAGACAGCTAATTAATATTTATTATCCATTTGGTCCCTTAAACGAACCTGAATCATGGGGTAATAATAAAAAAGGCGGAATTGACATACAAAACACTGGTGGATCTGCTCTTATAAAAGCTTTTTCCGGCAGCAGAACGCTTCGGAAGGGAGAAACTTTCCAGTTTGATTTCGAACTGCTTATCACTCCTTTTAAGCTCATCAATAAAAACATTCAGTTCAACGACAGATATTATCACTCAGACATTGATACCAGTATTAACTTTATCAAAACGGCATCAGAACACGGATCCAACATCATTAATATCCACCATAAGAAAGATATTTATCCGTTTATCAATTATCCCTATTTCGCCGAAAATATTCCGGATTTAAAAGCTTTCATTGATAGTTCACATATAAAGCATCTTAAAACAAAACTCTATTACACCACCAGAGAGTTAACCGTAAACGCGCCTGAAATATGGGCATTACGGGCACTGGATAATGAAATTATTTATCCTGGTCCCGGGATGGCAACAAGAACGCTGGTTAACCCAAAGGGAGTTCATCCATGGCTCGGTGAGAACTTCAAAGAAAACTTTGTTCCTGCCTGGGTGGCCACGTTCACCAGCGGTAAATATAAAGGCCGACAGGACCTGGCTGTATTAACTACTCCCGATTCCAGACTTAATAACTTTTATATTGAAGGCCTCGACTGGATGAGTAAGAACCTTCAGATTGACGGCATTTACATAGATGATCTCGCTCTTGACCGTGAAACCATGCGCAGGGCAAGGAAGGTATTAGACAGAGAACGGCCGGGGGCGAGAATTGATATGCACACCTGGAACCACTTCAATCAGTATGCAAAATGGGCTTCCTCACTTAATCTCTATATGGACCTTCTGCCTTATATAGATCAGTTATGGATTGGAGAGGCACGGGATTATAATCTGTCTCCTGACTACTGGCTCATTGAGACAAGCGGGATTCCGTTTGGACTAACATCACAGATGCTTAATAAGGGTGGTAATAAATGGCGCGGCATGGTCTTCGGAATTACTAACCGCTTTGGCTGGCATAATGCTCCGACACCTGAATACATCTGGGACTTCTGGGATGCATATAACATAGATAAAAAACAGATGATCGGCTTCTGGGACAACGCAACTCCGGTTAAAACAGACAATCCCGCTACTCAGGTAACATTATATAAAGGAGAAGACGAAGTCATTATCGCTCTTGCCAACTGGACCGATAAGCCCCAAAGATGCCGGTTACAAATTGACTGGAACGCCCTTGATCTTTCACCGGACAAGATTATAGCTCACGTACCATATATAAAAGAATACCAGGAAAGCTTAAACATGAATATTCATAATGAGATTGACATTGAAGGCGAGAAGGGACTACTTATAGTCCTTAAAAGAAAACAGGATTAATAATACATCATAATACGAGATATGAAAACTTACACCATAAGAAACCTGAATGCTATATGCTGCCTGCTTTTGTTGCTGACTTACACAGCTACCCATGCCCAACCGGTTATAGAAATATATGCTGATCCCAAAGGAAAAATAGGTGCAAAGGGAACAATAAACGATCCCATAAACAGTATCAGCGCCGCACTCTCCCTTGCAAGATCTAAAAGCAGCAAAAGTGTGCAAAACATAAAAATCATTTTACGTAAAGGAATCTACCTGATAGATAGTACAGTGGAGGTAGTCCAGGGCAAGACCTGGAATACTTCTATACCGCTAAGCATCGAGGCTTATAAAAAAGAAGAAGTTATACTGCATGGAGGCAGAATTATTTCCGCGGCGCTTATAAAACCTGTAACGGATGAAGAATTTGGGAACCGTTTTATTCCTGAAGTCAGAAAAAAGATCCGGCAGGTAAATCTTTCGGATGCAGGAATCAGGGACCTTGGAAAGCTACGTCCTGTTGGATTTGGAAGGCCCTACGGCCCCGCCTGGATGGAAATCTTTATAAATGGATTGCCCGGCAAAATTGCCAGATGGCCAAATAACGGCACTGTACCCATTCATTCTGTCATTGACACAGGCTCTATTCCTCGCAGAGGTGATACGATAAACCGGGGAGGAGTATTTACATATGCGGAAACCGATCGTCCGTCGCGCTGGAAAGAACCTCAGAAAGCATGGATATCGGGCTTTTTTATGTGGGGCTACGCCGCTGATGCTGTACCATTAAAAAACATCGACACATTGAACAAAACGATTTCCACTCAAATACCAACCATGTATGGTTACGGAAGCGGAAAGCCATGGCGGGCATGGTATGCCTACAACCTTCCGGAGGAAATTGATATGCCGGGGGAATATTACGTAGACGAAATCAAAAAAGTACTATACTTTCTACCTCCTGATAAACTGGAAAAACTGGAAGTGTCGGTGCTCGAAGCTCCATTGATGGCGCTGGAAGGCGTTAGTTCAGTTACCCTCAAAAACCTGCATTTCACCTGTAGCCGCGGAATGGGAATATCCATGGAAAACACACAGGGAGTACGCATAACAGGGTGTACATTAAATAACCTTGGAATGATGGCTATATTTATGGGGAGGGGAATAGAGCCTCAACCGGATATATCACGGCCTGTGACGGGGAAAACTGTATCCCGGATAGTAGGAAGCCTTGTCGGACATCAGTACAATCAAAGTACATACGATCGTTTAGCAGGAAAAAACAATGGTATAGAAAACTGCAAAATATACAATACAGGTGCAGGTGGAATTTACTTTAGCGGCGGCAACCGCATCACGCTTGAACCTGGAAATAGTTACGTTAAAAACTGTTCAATTCACGACTTTAACAGGATAGAGAAAACCAACTGTCCCGCAGTCTGGGTCACTGGTGTTGGAAACCGTATCTCTAACTGCGAGATCTACAATGCCCCCTCCTTAGGCATACTTCTTCATGGCAATAACCACGTCATAGAGTACAATGAGCTTTACAACCTGGCACTTGAGACAGATGATATGGGAGCAGTCTACTATGGTCGCGACCCTTCGGAGCTTGGAAATATAGTGCGCTACAACTATTTCCATCATATCGGCAGCGGCCACAAGACAATGGGGGTATACCATGACGACGGTGCCTGTGGAATGCAGGTTTACAGCAACATCTTTTACAAGGCAGGAACAGTTCCCGGATTTATTGGGGGCGGCAGCGACAACTCCTATACAAATAATATCTTTATCGATACGAAGTATGCGGCTCACATAGACGACCGTTTAAGAGGCTGGGCAAAGGCATTGTTAGAAAAAGACGGTCTATATCAGCAAAGATTAGAAGCCGTTAATTATAAAAATCCGCCCTACTCTGTTCAGTACCCTCAGCTCCCTTCTTATTTTGAAGATGATCCGGCTGCTCCTAAAAGAAACCCCTTCTCCGGCAACCTTCTTGTAAATGTTGACACACCGGTACAGGGCCATGCTTCGTGGCTACCATATCTGCCAGACAACTATGAAACAAAGACAGACCCCGGCTTTATGAATTATTCAAAAGGTGACTTCAGGTTGAAGAAAAACTCAGAGGTATGGAAAAAGATACCGGCCTTTAAAGCCATACCGGTAGAGAAAATAGGCTTATTATCAAATAAAAGATAACAGCAAAAAACAAGTTATGAAACTTCCATTCATTCTGTCGTTATGCTCCTTCTTATTTTGGAATATCTGCGTTGTTGCACAAGAAAGAGGAGTTCCACATGATACCAAATTTAGTGGATATCCATCCAGAGAACCGAATTTGGATGTCCTCCCCGGCTTCAAACTGCCACCACGCGGATACGGAAACGTTCCATTCTTCTGGTGGAATGGAGATACTCTTAACAAGGAAAGATTAAGGGATCAACTCGATATTCTGAAACAATCGGCTACAGATGGTTTCGCCGTTAGCTATATCCACAGCGACCCTAAAGGAGCCGATGCAGAGGTTAACAAAAAGCTCGGACATGGCGGGGACGGCAGAACTGTCGCCGGACAACCTCCTGTTTTCTCTAAAGACTGGTGGGAGATATGGAACTGGTTCTCCGGAGAATCGGCAAAACGGGGCCTCGCCGTCGGACTGGATGATTATACCGTAGGATGGACGGGTAACGGGTACTATCCGGATGAAGTAAGAGAAAAACTTAAATATTACAAAGGGCAGCTTGAAATTAAAACTGATACAATAAAAAGCGGAAATAAATTTAAAGCAACATACACCTCTGCCCCCGTTACGTTAGTGGCCTGGCCTCTTAATCCTTCTAAAAGTAAAAAGCTTTTTATAGATCTGACGAAACAGGCAAAAAGCGGCACTGTCAGCTTCGAAGCGCCCGCAGGTACTGACTGGAAAGTATATACCATTCTATCAAAAGAAAACTACATGCTTCATCCCGATCACGGGAAAGAGCTTGTAAAGGCCTATTTCCAAAGATTTGAAGATAATATGGACATACAGGGCAGGAAAGGAATGAACTACTTTTTTCAGGATGAGCTCTTTTTACCGATGGATTCTATTACATGGTCGGAAGACTTTGTACAACAATTTACAAAACGTAAAGGATATGATATTTCACCTTATCTTCCTGCTCTGAAAGACGATGTAGGGCCGGTCACTCCAAAGATCCGTCTTGATTATTCTGACGTACTAATGGATCTGGCCGAAGAGCGTTATTTTAAACCTGTGTATGACTGGGTTTCCGAAAGAGGTCTGATCTATGGCTGCGATAATTATGGGAGGGGAAAAATCCCGACAGAATATATAGATTATTTTAGAGCAATAAGTTGGTTTACAGCCCCAGGGAATGATGCTCCAGCCCGGGGATCATCATTCCTTCAAACTAAAATATCAAGCTCAATAGCCAATCTTTACAAAAGGCCCCGTACCTGGCTGGAGGCTTTTCATAGCATGGGATGGGGAAGCAGCGGAGAGTGGCTGACAGAACAGCTTGATCATCACTTTCTTGCAGGAGGAAATCTTATATGCATGCATGGGCTCTATTATTCAACCCATGGAGGATGGTGGGAATGGGCACCTCCTGACTTCCACTACAGAATGCCTTATTGGCCACACATGAAAAATTGGCTGGAATATGGTGAGCGGCTCAGTTATGTAATGAGCCAGGGTGTTCATGTAAGCGATATTGCGGTGATGTACCCAACTGAGCCTATGCAGGCAATACCCGGAGCGAAGCCTGACACGGCATTTGAAGCCGCAAAATCACTAAGTGACGCAGGCCTCGATTATGATTTTATGGATCATCGTTCATTGGTAAGAGCGGAAGTATCCGGACGCACTCTCAATATATCCGACTTATCATTCAAAATACTGGTGTTGCCCGATATGAAAGCAATGCAGTATAGCTCACTTGAACAAATTGTCAAATTCTACCGAAATGGAGGCATCATTATCGGTCTCGGATCTCTACCTTCTGCGAGTAGTAACGCTGGAAGAAACGACCCTAAAGTAGATGCTATAGTAAAGGAGATATTCGGTGTTACTGCTACTGATCTCGAATCGGGCAAAAAGCCATCTGAACAAACAAATTCTAAAGGGGGAAGAGGTCTCTATACAACTGTTCCCAATATTTCCCGAATGATATCTTCTGTTGCCAAACCTGATTTTATTCCGGGACCAGGAGGAGGAAAGGTGTTGCACCGCCGCCTTGGAAACCGGGATCTCTATATGATTATGAACGTAGCTGCCGGAAATGAGTGCTTTTTCCGGGTCCATGGCAAAGCTGAAATCTGGGATGCCCAAACAGGTGAAACGAAGGAACTTCCGGCAGTCCGTCAAACGGCAGACGGAACATATATCAGGAATACAGTCGGTTCCAACCGCTCCTCGCTTATTGTTTTTTCTCCTGGCAAACCATTAATAGAGAAGTATAATGCCGGAGTTACCGCGGAACCCGAAAAAATCCCTGTGGAAGGGGAGTGGAAGGTGGAATTCATTCCTACAATGGATAATAAATGGGGCGACTTCCGTTTACCTGCGTCAAACGAAAAAATAGGCCCGGAAGCACGTACCTTCCGCTTTACCGGAGCAAATCAAGCAGAAAAAGGTTGGACTGAACCGGCATTTGTGGATTCTCTATGGAAAGAAGACATTTACGGTTACGGAACACAAATGGAAACAATGATTGACTCCTCTTATAACGACTTCGAAACGTTGATATCCGATGCACTCACAGGCAAGAAGGACAAATGGAAGCCCTATAACTACTCCTGGCGTTTTGGAGTATGGGACCATCCGGGGCCTCAAGGCTATCATGGATTAAAGGGAAGTATAAGTGATGGTTTTATCATACTTGATGGAGCAGGTCATCATCTATTCAGAACAAACGTTTACGTCACTAAAGACGGAGTCTACAGAATCGAGACTGAAGAGAAGAAAGCTGACCGCTTATTTATTGACGGACAGGAGGTCAGGGAAAATACCATAACACTCCGAAAAGGATGGCACCCTATACTGGCCGGTTTCAAGAACGTTCCATCGAAAGGATATAAAACAGGACCAAACTCAAGAGACGAGCGTCCACGAAGTGCTATTGTGCTGATGATAACGACCACACCTTCCCCTGAAAAAGTTTCTCCATATTCAAAAACGCTATCGATGCGGTGGAACCAGGCCGAACACCTTATGTTCGATCCTTATATGGGCAAAAATAAGGCATATTGTTATCGATTTACTTCTAGTCCCGGGCTTGAAGAAATGGAGATGTCTGTTTACGGCAAAAATCCCGGTATCTGGATTGATGGGAAATCATTACCGAAGAAAGCCATACAGCTGATAGAAAGCAATAAGGGATTAAATACTTATCGTGTCTCCCTTTCTCAAAAAAAAGAACAAGTATGTGTTGTAGCAATGAAGATAGAAAGCAAAACTGGATTTCAGGGAGCTTCCGTATTTCCAGTACCTGTAAAACTAATGTGCCGTTCCGGCTTTTTATCCGCGGGAGACTGGTCCCGAACCGGCCAAATGAGACATTACTCCGGGGGTCTGCTATACAAAAAAGTTATTACGCTTTCTGAAGAACAGCTTAAAGGGAAAATAGACCTAAATCTGGGAGACGTTGTCGCAACCTGCGAGGTAAAAATTAATGGGAAAAATGCGGCAGTCTTAATGTCAAAACCTTACAAAGCTACTGTATCGAATCTGCTTAAACCAGGCAATAATGAGATAGAAGTATTAGTATATAGCACTTTATCTAATCACTATCAAACTATACCTTCAGCTTACAGGGGAGTTCCCACAGCAGGCATTCTGGGTCCTGTTTTTATCGAGATAACACGTGAATAATTTTATTAGCAGGAAGAAAAGGAAAAGACGACAGTTAGCTTAATGAGATTCAGATAACCCGGTGTATTAAAGATACACCAGGTTATCTGAATTAATATAGATATTTCACTTTAAGATTATACAAACTTCTTAGCGTTCACCTTCCGTTCGTTCTCAGTAAGATAGATCTTACGTAAACGCATGCTTTTTGGAGTTACTTCAATATACTCATCGTTCTGAATGTATTCCATGGCTTCTTCCAGAGAGAACTTTATTGCAGGAGAAATACGAGTGTTATCATCAGTACCTGATGCACGCATGTTTGTTAACTGCTTTCCCTTTACAATATTCACAACCAGATCATTATCACGAATATGTTCACCTACAATCTGACCCTCATATACCTCCGCTCCCGGATCTACGAAGAACCGGCCTCTGTCCTGAAGTTTATCAATAGAATAAGCAGTGGTCTGCCCTTTTTCCATAGAAACGAGCACTCCGCTTAACCTGCCAGGGATAGTTCCTTTCCAGGGCTCATAGGCCTTAAAGCGGTGAGCCATTATAGCCTCTCCGGCGGTCGCTGTCAATACGTTGTTTCTCAGTCCGATAATGCCTCTTGCCGGAATCTCGAATTCCAGATGTTGTAAATCACCTTTTGGCTCCATAACAAGCAGCTCGCCCTTTTTCTGTGTTACAAGCTCAATAACTTTACCCGCTACTTCGCCAGGTACATCTACTATTAAGGTTTCCACCGGCTCGCATTTCACTCCGTCAACCTCTTTAATAATTACCTGTGGCTGTCCAACCTGCATTTCGTATCCTTCACGACGCATAGTCTCAATTAAAACCGACAGGTGAAGAATACCTCTTCCGTATACAAGATATGAATCGGGAGACTCTGTTTCAATCACTTTCAGTGCCAGATTCTTTTCCATTTCTTTATAAAGACGGTCACGGAGATGGCGTGATGTAACAAATTTGCCTTCTTTTCCAAAGAAAGGAGAAGTGTTTATCGTGAACAACATATTCATTGTTGGCTCATCGATGTGAATTACCTCCAATTGTTCCGGTTTTTCAAAATCAGCAATGGTATCACCAATTTCAAAACCCTCAATACCTACTACAGCACATATATCGCCCGACTTTACTTCCTGAGCTTTAATTTTCCCGAGCCCTTCAAATGTGTAAAGCTCCTTAATACGGGATTTCTGAATCCTGCCGTCACGCTTTACAAGCGACACAGGCATGTTCTCTCTAATCACCCCCCTCGCAACGCGACCTACTGCAATACGGCCAACGAATGACGAATAGTCTAGCGAAGTAATCTGCATCTGCAAAGTACCATCAGAAACGGGAGCTGAAGGTATATGTTCCAGAATCGCATCCAGAAGAGGAAAAATATCCTCTGTGGGCTTATTCCAGTCAGTGCTCATCCAGCCTTGCTTTGAAGATCCGTAAATAACCGGAAAATCTAACTGGTCTTCAGTTGCTTCAAGATTAAAGAAGAGTTCGAAGATAGACTCATGTACTTCTTCGGGACGGCAATTTTCTTTATCAACTTTATTTACTACTACAATAGGTTTTAATCCTAGTGCAAGCGCCTTTTGTGTCACAAAACGTGTTTGCGGCATCGCTCCTTCAAAAGCATCTACCAGCAGCAACACTCCGTCGGCCATCTTGAGTACACGTTCTACTTCACCACCAAAATCGGCGTGCCCTGGTGTATCAATGATATTAATCTTAACGCCCTTGTAATTTACCGACACGTTTTTAGAAACAATAGTGATCCCGCGCTCACGCTCGAGGTCATTGTTATCCAATATCAGTTCCCCTGTCTCTTGATTGTCCCTGAACAACTGACATGTGTGTAAAATCTTGTCTACCAGCGTAGTTTTACCGTGGTCAACGTGTGCAATAATTGCAATATTTCTAATATTCTGCATGAAAAATGCTTTCAAAAAATTTTTGCAAAGGTAAGGTTTTAAATCCGCATTTCAGAGGGTTTGCAATCGTTAAAATCACATGACAATCAGATATTAAGAATACTTTACTTTTGTATGATGAGAGTACAGGAAATACTGGTAGTTTGTTTATTTCTGGTAGCCCTATTTTATGTTGCCAGAATAATTTACAGGAACCTAAACAGTAAAAGCGGATGCGGGCATTGCAATCAATGCGGGGTGGATTTTTCCAACGTCGATATCGAAAAGAAAAAGGATAATCTTTAGCCCTCGGATTCAATTTTTTCTATCAGACATACGGCGTAAGCCACAACACCCTCTTCTCTACCTATAAAACCCAATTTTTCATTTGTTGTCGCCTTAATTGAGATGTCTTCTTCCGAAAGCTGCATAGCCTCTGCGATATTCTTTTTCATTTGCGGAGCATGGCGATTTATTTTCGGCGCCTCAAGACAGATCATAGCATCCACGTTTCCAACCTGCCAGCCTTTTTCCTTTAGTAGAATCATGCACTTTTTCAAAAGAGTAAGGCTGCTAATCCCCTTCCAACGATCGTCCTTATTTGAAAAGTGAAAACCTATATCCCCTAAATTCGCTGCACCAAGAACAGCATCGCAGATGGCATGCAACAGGACATCAGCATCCGAATGCCCGAAAGCTCCTGAATGATGGTCCAGCGTTACACCGCCAAGTACAAAAGGATGTCCCTCCCTTAATTCATGAACATCAAATCCAAATCCTACTCTAATCTTCATTTCTTAATATTGAATGCAAGTGAAAAACGTAACGTATTCGCCAAAGGGCTTTTCTGCTGGCTACCGGGCAGATATGAAAAATCAAGATTAAACTGTCTATACCTGAATCCGCCCCCTAAGGTAAGATATCTCCTGTTACCTTTATCAGGATTCTCATAAAAGTACCCTGCTCTGACCGCTATTTGCTTGTTATATAAATACTCCCCTCCTAATGAAAAAGCTATTTCTTTAAGTTCTTCCGAAAGGCCTCCCGGAGCATCTGTAAAAGACCCGAATATTGCTGATGGAACCGACTTATCCGGGCTGTGTCCTCTGATTATATTTCCTACGGCATCTCTCTCAGGCGAAGATGGAACCAGTAACTTATTTATATCGAACGCAAGAGTAAAATCGCTCTTCTCCTCAAAAACGGTAGCGGCTACGCCAACCCGCAGGTTAGTTGGTAAGAACAATTTACTTCCCCCATCGGTATAGCTAATCTTATTCCCGATGTTGGAAATGACTCCCCCAAAGGCCAGCAATCCGTCCTTGCCGAAGAATACTGTTTCATTTTTATAATAACCAGACACATCAGCCGCGATAGCTGTCCCTGGTTTTGCGTGCTGGCCCTGGGCTATTTGCCCGTCGGACAGGTTTGAATATATAAACCGTATACTCGTACCCAGGGAGAAATCTTCGCCAAACCTTCTTGAAAAGGTTCCGTCTATGGCAAACTCATTAGGTTTAAAAATACCAGGACTATCATCCGGACCAACTCTCTGCTCGATCTCGCCTGCAGAAAAGTATCTTAACGATATACCTAAAGTATTCCGGTCGTCCAGGCGATAATATCCGGCCAAATAAGCCAGATACATATCAGATATTAATTGCGAAAGCCAGGGGCTATACGAGATAGACACTCCGGCAGTATCACTTAAAAAGGCGAGTTTTGAAGGATTCCAGTGTGCTGAGCTGATGTCAGGAATCGTTGCCGCTCCAACATCCCCCATGGCTCCCGAGCGGGCGTCCGGGCCTGTCATAAGGAAAGGCACCCCTGTCTGAACAACGCTGCTCCCTCCGACAGTTGATTCAGACTGCGCCGATGCGCCTGCTGACAGCAATAAAACCAAGGCTGTCAGCGTCACCAAGACATGAAATGACTTACTGAGCATCATTCACTAAAAGTAAAAAAAAAATCATACGAGGCGACATTTTATTAAAAACCACTCAGCTCTTTAAAAACTGAAATTGTTCAGCTTTAGGCATTTAATTGCATACTTTTAAATTGGTGTAACCCACAAGATTAATAAGCGTATAAAGATAAAAATCAGCTTTAAACTTGATTTTGTCATGCTGATGATTTATGACTATTTTAGCATCGTAGCTCTCATTAATAATTTAAATGAAAAAATTATCTATACTTTTTAGCGCAGGGATATTGGCGTTGGGAATTTTTGGGACTTCCTGTAAAAGCAAAAGTAGCGGAGCTTCCTCTAAAACCGGATGGGCCTACAATAACAAATATAATGGCGGGTTTTCGGTAGCAAGAAAAATTAAGCCAGGGCCAGGGCCAGGACTTATTGCCATTGAAGGCGGAACGTTTGTAATGGGAGGAAGCCTTAATCAGGATTTATCATACGAATATGATAACCTTAGAAGAAGGGTAACCGTTGCCTCTTTCTACATGGATGAAACAGAGGTTTCAAATGTTGACTGGCGCGAATACTTATACTGGATACAGCGGAATTTCCCTGAAGACAGGGAGTATTATTACAATTCACTGCCAGACACACTGGTATGGCGCCGCCCATTGTCGTATAACGAGCCTTATGTCGAAAACTATTTAAGGCACCCGGCATTCCAGGATTACCCGGTTGTGGGTATTAGCTGGGAACAGGCCCGCGAATACGCAGAATGGCGTACTGATCGTGTGAATGAGGAGATATTAAGAAGCAAGGGAATTATGCTTGATCACAAAACCCTTGCCCGTGGAGGTAGCGCTACTGCCGCAGGAGCGGCTCCAGCAACTACTGCCGCAGCTCCGTCGACACCGTTTAATACCGATATTTACCTGAACGGCCAGTATCAGGGAGCGGGAATTGACGGAAAGAGGATGCCCAAAAATCTGAACGCTACTTCAAGCCCTGCTACTGCTGGTGCTACCGCCGGCAAAAATGTGGCGAGAAGACCAGTAACAAGAGAGGACGGTGTTTTAAAAGAACACTATCGCCTCCCAACAGAAGCTGAATGGGAATACGCTGCTTTAGCGCTTGCCGGTAACACCCAATACGAAAATATTGAGGATGGTAAAATCTACCCATGGGGCGGACTTGGAGTAAGATCTCCTAAGAAGAAAACACAAGGCCTTATAATGGCTAACTTCAAAAGAGGAGAAGGCGACAACATGGGTACCGGTGGTTATCTGAATGACAAGGCCGACATAACAGCGCCGGTAAAAAGCTATATGCCGAACGACTTTGGCTTATACAATATGGCAGGTAATGTGAACGAGTGGGTTGAAGATACATACCGCAAGCTTTCGTTTGAAGATTTTGAAGATTTTAACCCATTCCGCGGAAACCAGTATGTGAATAAGCGTCTTGAGGATAAAAAGAAATGGACCTATGCCAAAGATAAATATGGCAGGCCAATTAAGGATCCTGCGCCTTCCCGCAGAAAACAGACATGGGCTGAACTGAATGGCATAACAGATACTTCTGCAAATGCTATTGCGACCAGGCGTTCGTTCGATCCCGACATGAGAGGTTATCAGGACACGGTCGACCAAAACTTATATGGAAACACGTCTTTGGTAAACGACCGCTCTAAGGTTTATAAAGGAGGATCCTGGAATGATCGCGCATATTGGCTTAACCCGGCCACAAGAAGATTCATACAGCAGGATGAGTCAAGTGCAGAAATTGGCTTCCGCTGTGCAATGAACATGGTTGGTTCGGCAGAGATCAACACAAAATATAAACCGCAGTTTAGTCAGCCTAAATCGAAGGCTGCAAGCAGGGCGAGATAGTATATGTTTACTCAATAAAAAGGGGCGGTTTAGTGAATAAATCGCCCCTTTTTATTGAGTAAATACAAACTGGATAAGATTTGCTCCCATCTCAAGAGCTTTCTTATGAGTCGCCCTGGAATCGCCAGGGTATGTATCGTAGTCTTCCCAGCCATTCCCAAGATCACACTCATAAGTATAATAAACAACTATACGTCCCTTATAGATAAGCGCCAATCCCTGTGGCCTCTTTCCGTCATGTTCATGTATCTTAGGGAGGCCTGCAGGAAACTTATATCTTTGGTTATATAAGTGGTGCCCAGATCCTAACTCAGTGAACGCAAGCTCAGGAAACACTTTCTTCATTTGAGGCCTGATATACTTATCCAGACCGTAATTATCATCTATATGAAGAAATCCCCCTCCTGTTAAATAGCTCCTCAGGTTCTTCACTTCCTGGTCAGAAAACACAACATTTCCATGTCCGGTCATATAAACAAAGGGATAATTATAGATACTCGAACTTCCTGCCTCTACAACAGTCTCTTCAGAATCAAAATTAGTTCCAATATTTTTATTACAAAATGCAATAAGGTTTATGAGAGCCGTACGATTTGCATACCAATCGCCGCCTCCATTGTACTTTAATCTGGCAAGTTTATAGGATGGAACGGCCGGGCTCATTAAAAACGCAGCTCCTGTTATCAAAAGAAGCATCAGTCCCTTACGTCTCATCCCTTATCGGTTTAAAAAGTTCACTTCAAAACACGCTTCCAGTCCGGCGGTCTCGGTACGCAGCCTGCTGTTTCCCAAAGAGATCGGCTGAAAGCCGCAATTCACTGCATCCTGAAGCTCGCCGGGTGTAAAATCACCCTCCGGTCCTATTAATATGGTGTACCTCCCTCCCGGTACCA
>DALYUO010000014.1:18538-24068 GCA_031981225.1 Pararcticibacter sp. | reverse complement strand
TTAACGAAAATTTATCCCCTTCCATACAGTGAGCAATAAATTTCTGTTCTCCCGCCTTATTGATAAACTGCTTATACTTTACAGGTTCGTTAAGAACCGGATGGTACGCCTTTAAGGATTGCTTTACCGCCGATGTGATAATCTTGTTCAAGCGTGCAGTTTTTGCGTCCCTCCTTTCGGAACGATCGCATATCAGCGGCGTGATTTCATCGATACCTATTTCTGTTGCTTTTTCAAGAAACCATTCAAACCGCTCGATATTCTTTGTCGGGGCCATGGCAATATGGAGGAAATGATTTCTCTTCCCATACTCAGTTGAATGCTCTTCAATCGACAGAACTGTCTTTTTGGGATTCGAATGAATAATCCGGGCTTTATAGAATCCACCTCTGCCATCAATCAGAAAGACCAGATCATTTGTCTGTAAACGCAGAACCTTTACACAATGCCTGCTCTCCTCTTCATTAAGCTCGTAATCGTTGCCCTCGATATCGGGAGTATAAAACAGATGCATAAGCTACTTCTGTTACTTGTTATCTGTTGTCTATGGCGTCTTCATGGTTTATCACCAGATCCAGTTTAACCGACTCAACGTTTTGTTCCGTTTTCTTTAAAATGGTAATAGTATAACCGTAAAACTCTTTGCGTTCTCCAACTTCAGGGATCTTCCCAAACAGATCACCTACCAGGCCGCCAACAGTATCATAATCTTCGTCTTCGGGTAAGTCATGTGGAAGATATTCATTAACATCATAAATCGCAGCATTCGCGTTCACGATAAATTCCTGTTCTGAAACTTTCTCGACAATAGGTTTTTCTTCATCAAACTCATCCTGTATTTCACCCACAAGCTCTTCCACAATATCTTCTAAGGTCACCATGCCGGCTGTCCCGCCAAACTCGTCCAGAACAATAGCAATCTGAATCCGCCTTTGCTGGAACTCTTTCATCAGATCGTTGATCTTTTTTGTTTCAGGAATAAAGAATGGCTTCCGTATAATGTCCTTCAAGATCATCTCTTTCCTTCCGGCAACAATTGGCAGAATATCTTTGGCATGAATAACACCTATTATTTTATCAATAGAGTCATCGTAAACAGGGATACGTGAATATCCCTCTTTTAAAATAGTCTCCAGTATCTCGGATTCAGGAGCATTCATTTCGATTCCTGAGATCTTCGTTCTCGGAACCATGATATTCTTTACAACACGCTCGTTGAAGTCGAAAACATTTTTTATAAGCTCATGCTCGTTGCTGTCGAGAACGCCGCTCTCTTTACCCTGTTCCAGAAGGTATTGAAGCTCTTCTGAACTATGTGCCGATTCATGGCCGCTAATAGTGCTAATGCCTAGCAATTTGAGAAGAAGGTTCGCTAATCCGTTTAACAACCAGATAAAGGGTCTGAATAATATATAGAAAAAATGCAGCGGCAAAGATATCCCCATAGTAACGCCGATGGGGCGTTGAATGGCTATTGACTTTGGTGCAAGCTCGCCAAATACAATATGAAGAACGGTAATAATAGCAAAAGCGAGAACTGGAGCCGCTGTGACAGTAAAGGAGCCAACAAATTCAGGCCCTGCTCCAAATGCATAAAGCAAGTTGCTTAGAAGATGTTCCATTACTTCCTCCCCAACCCAACCAAGTCCCAGCGATGCCAGAGTAATACCCAGCTGAGTAGCCGCCAGATATGCATCAAGATGCTGTGTAATGTGCTTGGCGGTTTTACCAACGCGGCTCCCCGATTTTGCCTGAATCTCAATCTGGGAAGCGCGTACCTTCACTATTGCAAATTCCGCTGCAACAAAAAAGCCGTTAAGTAAAACGAGGAAAAAAGTAAGAAATATTTGGAAGCCCATACTATCTATAGCTTGTTTGCAATAGTATTGTTGTACAACTCAATACTCTCTTGTATAACCCTGTATGCCTCCTCACGTCCCATCAACTGCTCAACAGTAACATTCTTGTGTTCCAAAGCTTTATAATCCTGAAAAAATCTCACGATTTCCTTCATCGTATGAGGCGGCAAACTGTCTAAATCATCAATGTAATTAACAGACATATCATTCTTAGCCACTGCTATGATCTTGTCATCCTGCTCTCCGTTGTCTACCATGTGCATCACACCAATCACTTTGGCTTCTATGATCGACATTGGAAATACGTCTGCTGAACATAATACGAGAATATCCAGTGGATCTTCATCATCACAATACGTTTGTGGTATAAAGCCATAGTTGGCAGGGTACATCACCGACGAAAACAGAATTCTGTCAAGTCTTAACAGGCCCGACTCTTTATCTATTTCGTACTTGGCTTTTGAGCCTTTTGGAATTTCGATAATAGCATTAACAGATACTGGTAGTTGTTTGCCTGGTGAAACTCTGTGCCAGGCATTATCATTACTCATAGTCATTTATATTTTCGTTCAACTTTTTATTCTCACTTTTGTTTAAAGGAAATTTCCTTTTCAGGAAAGTCCACACTAACGGAATTGCAGTAACAACAATAAATCCTATAATAATATACAAAAGGTATTCGTCAATCTGCTTCTCAAAGCGTCTGCCTAAAAAAAATCCTAATAAAGTTAAGGACGAAACCCATAAAATAGCGCCAGAAATATTGTAAAAAGCAAACTTCTTTGTATTTACGCCTATTACTCCCGCTACAATCGGAGCGAAAGTACGTACTATAGGGATGAAGCGACCCATTATCAAAGCAAAAGCACCCTGCTTCTCATAGTACTCCTCAGCCGCCCTTATGTAACGCTTTTTGAAAAACAGTGAATCCTTTCGAAAATAAAGGACAGGCCCCGTCTTCTTTCCAAACCAATACCCCACAAAGTTGCCAAGCACGGCCGCAGCAATTAATCCGCCAACCAGTGCATATATTGAGGCATCAAGCTTCCCTGTAGCAACAAACATTCCTGCCAGAAAAAGCAAATAATCGCCGGGAAGAAAAAAGCCGAAAAAAAGTCCTGTTTCAGCGAAAACGACGAAAAGAACGAGGTAAAAACCTCCTTCTCTCAGAAGCCATTCAGGATTTATCAATTGTTGAAGGTAGTCCCAGAGCTCGTACATAAATGAATATTCGTAAATCTACGAATATTAAAATTATAAATGATTTTAATATTCGCTCAAATCAGGCTTGCTATAAATTCAGGGTAAATACCCAGTACTACAGTCGCCAGCGCCGAAAAGGCAAGAACAATTTTAAAACCGGTAGGGACAGTTAACTCTGCCCTCTCTTCGGGCTTAAAATACATAGAAATGATCACCCTGAAATAGTAGAATATACCAATTACCGCATTGATAACCGCAAATACTACTAAAATCGTGTGGTAGGCAGAAAGGGTTCTGGAGAACATCATAAACTTGCCGACAAACCCAGCAGTAAGCGGAATTCCTGCAAGCGAAAGCATGGCTATGGTCAGGGTAAAGGCAAGAAAAGGATTCTTCCTCGCAATACCATTAAAACTATCGAAGCTATCATTGCCAGTCTGACGCTGAAGCAATATCAGAGCAGCAAAGGCAATAACTGAAGCTACGGAGTAAGCTGCAGCATAAACAAACAACGCATTTACAGAAGAGGCATTAAGGGCAATCAACCCAAATAACATATAACCTGCATGAGAAATACTCGAGTAGGCAAGCATACGCTTAAAATGCTGCTGGTATACAGCGGTAACATTTCCTATCAAAAGAGACAACGCCGCAATGGCCACAATCATCGGGATCCAAAATTCCTGTCTGGGTGCAAAGCAGTACAACATAATACGTAAAAAAGCGGCGAATCCCGCAGTTTTAACTACTGTACTCATATAAGCAGTGATCAAAGAGGGTGAGCCTTCATATACATCAGGTGTCCAAAAATGAAAAGGAGCAGCACCTACCTTAAAGCATAAGCCGACTATTAGCAGAATAATGCCTGAATACAATAAAGGAGATGATTTAGTATTCGAAACAAGATATTCCCTGATCTCCGCAAGATCAAACGACCCTGTGGCGCCATAAATAAGTGCTATCCCGAATAACAAAAAGCCGGTCGAAAAAGCCCCCATAAGGAAGTATTTTAACGCAGCCTCGTTAGATGAAAAATCTCTTTTCTTTATTCCCGCCAGTATATATAGGCTTACCGACATAATTTCAATACCTATAAAGAGCATAGAAAGATTATGATAGGAAACCATAATTATAATGCCGGCAAGAGAAAACAAGATCAGCGAATAGTATTCAGCTACATTTGAACTAATCCTCTCGAAATAATCCTTAGACAAAATCAGAACCAATACAGTTGTCAGGGTAGTAATGCCCGAAAAGACCACTGCAAAGCGGTCAAATTGCATCATATTATTAAAGATGGGCTGAGCATAACTATTCCATTCGACCGCGGTAAGCACAAATGCCCCGGTTAATCCCAGTAAAGTCGCTGGCAGCAACGCCCTTTTTGCCTTAAACAGGCCTAAATATAGAATGAGTATTGCTAAGAGAGATATCGTAATTAATGCGTTCATTTTTCTAATTCTGTATCACTTATTCAACTTAGAATGTAGTACTTATGCCTTGTATTCTACCATCTACCATTTCCACCAGAGACTTTACCGTCGCTTCCGAAATATGCAGAATTGGGTTAGGATAAACTCCTATAACGACAATGAGCAGACATACGATTCCAAGCACCAGCTTTTCCGTTCCGTCAATCTCTTTAAAATTCAACGTCACCTCATTGGTACCGCCAAGCATCGTACGCTGATACATTCTAAGCATATATACCGCCCCGAAAATAATGGTAAGTCCCGCAATAACCGAGGCCCATAAATTATAATTATACAGACCCATTAACAGGAGAAACTCACCAATAAATCCATTGGTAAGCGGCAGCGCAATGGTCCCTAACAAAATCACAAGAAAGGCGACTGCAAATGTCGGAGCAACTGCTGCTATTCCTCCCATCTTGTCTGTATCACGCGTTTCCATTCTTCTGATTAGAATATCCGCCACGAAGAATAACCCAAAGACATTTATTCCATGGTTTATCATCTGGATCATGGCGCCTTGTAAACTCTGAATATTCCAGACAAAAACTCCTGCCGCAATTAGCCCCACGTGAGCTATCGATGAATAGGCTATAAGTCTTTTAATATCTTTTTGTTTAAACGCTATTATTGATGCGTACACTATCCCTATGATCGATAACAATAATGCAACAGGCCCCCATTCTGCAAAGCCTAAAGGGGCAATTGGAATAAGCCATCTGATAGCGCCATATATCCCCATTTTGAGCATTACACCCGCAAGGAGCATACTGCCGGCTGTAGGCGCCTCTGTATATGTATCTGGCTGCCAGGTGTGAAAAGGGAATACCGGCATTTTAATAGCAAAAGCAAGAAAGAACGCCCAAAATACCCACCCTTGTGTAGCAGGATCAAGAGCTACTTTATAAAACGACTGTATACTAAAAGTCCCGTCGGCAGTGTGCGACGCCATATAGATAATCCCTAACAGCATGATAAGGCTACCAAAAATGGTAT
>DALYUO010000014.1:17259-18375 GCA_031981225.1 Pararcticibacter sp. | reverse complement strand
CGATAGTATAATTAGGGGGATTAGCCCGTTAGTAAGCAATACCATCAGCATACTTATCCCATCAATTCCGGCTTGAAACCTTATCCCAAAATACAGAAACCATGGATAGTCGTACGTGAACTGAGGCTCCGGAGAGCTAGGATTAAAAGCTGAAAGAAGATAGGCGGAGAAACCCAACGACAGTAAGGACCAGATAAAAGCCACAATTTTCGCCTGTTGAGATTTACCCGATAAAGCTGCTATAATAGCACCCACCAGAGGTAAAAATATAAGTAGTAATATTTCCATTTATTATTTCTTATCCCTCCTGTTATATATTATAAAATCCGTATAAGAGCAAAGCAATAATACCTGCTACCATCATAAACAGATAGAAGCCAATATTGCCGGCTTGTAATAATCTAAGTCCTCTTCCCGCCAGCCCGGTCGCCTTACCTAATCCGTTAACTATCCCGTCTATAGCGGCCTTATCAATAATTCGGTAAAAAAAGCCCGACAGAAAATCTAATGGTTTGGTAACAACAGCATTATAGATCTCGTCGATATAATACTTGTTATATGATATCCGGGCAAGTATTCCTCGTTCAGTGTGATCGGGAACAGGTACGTGACGCTTCGCAACATATTTTACATATGCAACTATTGCCGCTATAATAGCACCTCCAACGGACACAGCCATAAGCAAGTATTCGGTGCTGTGCTCCAGGCTAAGAGCTGTTCCCTTCGCTGCCGACATCTCAAACACAGGAGCAAGATACCCCGCAAGCCAATGATGCCCTCCTAAGATCTCCGGAACCCCAATTAACCCTCCAGCTACAGATAAAACTGCCAGCAAAATTAAAGGAATGGTCATTGTTGGAGGCGACTCATGAAGATGATGCTCCTGTTCATGCGTACCTCTGAATTTACCATAAAATGTAAGATAAACCATTCTGAACATATAGAAGGATGTCAACATCGCTCCAATTACGCCAATGATCCAGAATATCTTATTATGCTCATAAACATGCGCCAGAATTTCATCCTTGGAGAAAAACCCAGAGAATGGAGGAATACCGGAAATTGCAATCGTGCCGGCAAGCATAGTGAAGAATGTTACAGGCAGCTTCTTTCTTA
>DALYUO010000014.1:10249-17249 GCA_031981225.1 Pararcticibacter sp. | reverse complement strand
CGTTGCTCATTGCATGGATAACCGAACCCGCTCCAAGGAAGAGTAACGCTTTAAAGAAGGCATGTGTAATTACATGAAAGAAGGCACCGGTATAAGCACCTACGCCAAGTCCGAGAAACATATACCCTAGTTGAGAAACCGTAGAATACGCAAGTACTTTCTTAATATCTGTTTGGGTGATTGCAATGGTTGCTGCGAGAATTGCGGTAGCGAGACCTATAATAGCTACTACATCCATTGTCACCGGCGAAAGAGTAAAGAGGATATTAGAGCGCGCAATCATATAGATGCCCGCGGTTACCATCGTAGCCGCATGTATCAATGCAGAAACGGGCGTTGGACCAGCCATAGCATCGGGCAACCATGTAAAAAGTGGGATCTGAGCAGATTTTCCGGTAGCACCAACAAATAGCAGAAGCGTAATTAATACCAGTACAGGAGCACCGGCAGGCATTAAAGCAGCTTTTGCAAAAACGTCACCAAACTCCACGCTGCCGAAGTAACGGAATATCAGAAATACAGCTATCAGAAACCCTAAGTCGCCAATCCTATTCATTACAAAAGCTTTTCTGGCAGCACTCGAATATGAATCATTTTTATACCAGAAACCAATAAGGAGATAAGAGCATAAACCTACCCCTTCCCAGCCGATAAACATTACAACGTAGTTTGATCCGAGTACCAGCAGGAGCATGAAAAAGATAAAGAGATTCAGATACGAAAAGAACTTAGCATAACCCTTATCGTTATGCATGTATCCAATAGAATAAATATGTATCAGAAAGCCTACTCCGGTTACCACAAGCATCATCAGTGAGCTTAGATGGTCTACCTGGAAGGCAAAAGCAATAGAAAGGTTCCCTGCATTTATCCAGCTGAACAAGGGCTGGTGATACGATGTAGCACTTGATTCACTTAACTCGTAGAATATCCCGGTACTTACTCCAAAAGACAGCAGAACCGCCAGACATCCAATTAATCCAACAATACTCTTTGGCAAAAAATTCCTGCCTATCCCGTTAATGAGGAATCCTAATAAGGGAAACAAAGGAACCAACCAGACTAAATTTATCAACATGAATGCTATTCGTATAAATGTTTATTTATTTTTATTTAAACTCTTCAAGACTGCAGCTTACCATTTTAACCTGTTCAGTACATTTACATCTGTAGAGTTTGTGTTCCTGTAAATCATTACAATAATAGCTAGTCCAACAGCAACTTCCGCTGCCGCAAGTGCCATTATAAAAAACACAAATACCTGCCCTGAGGCATCCCCCCAATAAGCAGAAAAAGCAGTCAGTAGCAGATTGACAGCATTAAGCATCAATTCCACAGACATGAAAATCACAATGGCATTCCTCCTTATCAGCACTCCCATCACGCCTATCGAGAAAATAATGGCGCTCAACAAAATATAATGATTTAGAGGTACGCCCTGAATTGTTTGAGTTACAGTTTCCATTATACTTTTTTTGGATCCTTTTTAGCCAGCAATACAGCCCCTACCATCGCTGCCAGCAGCAAAAGTGAAGAGACTTCAAAAGGCAAAAGAAATTCTTTGAATAAAACTTTTCCCAGATTCTGAACAAGCCCGATGTCAGGATTCTTTAACACCAGAGGATCGGAAATATTTAACAATTTTACGGATCCTGCCAGAGTAACCAGTAAACACATCCCCGCAACTACTCCCGCTATCTTAATCAGATTCGATTTCATCGGTTCCGATTCTTTATTCAGATTCAACAACATCAGTACAAACAGAAATAGAACCATGATTGCTCCCATGTAAACAATAAAGTTTACAATTGCCAGAAACTGAGCATTCAGCAAAACATAATGAATCGTGAACGTAAAAAACGTGATAATAAGATACAGAACGCTGTATACCGGATTTTTTGAAAAAATTACCAGCAATGAAAAAAAGACTGATAAAAAAGCAATTAAATAGAATAAGCTCATTAAATTCTATGGTTTTACTTCACCCTGTTGGAAAATAGAGGTCAAAGGTATGATTTTTTACGATTTCAATGGAGCTTCAACCAGTTTATCTTTACCGAAGATAAAATCCTTCCTCACATAATCTGCCTCCAGAAACGGCCCGTCAAGATAAATAGCCTCCTTAGGACAAGCCTCCTCGCACAAACCGCAGAAGATACAACGAAGCATATTTATCTCGTATACTGCCGCGTATTTTTCTTCCCTGTACAAGTTCTCTTCACCCTTTTTACGTTCAGCTGCCGTCATCGTTATCGCTTCAGCCGGACAAGCTAAAGCACACAGGCCACATGCCGTACACCTTTCGCGACCTTGCTCGTCTCTCTTCAGCGAATGTAAACCACGCCAGTTTTCAGACATAGGCCTTTCCTGTTCGGGGTAAAAAATCGTTTCCCTCTTTTTAAATATATGTTTAAAAGTTATAGCCAAACCAGTAAGTATAGAAGGCAGATAAATCCTTTCTCCAAAACTCATCGGTTTTTGCTCTAATACTTTCTTTCTGTTACTTAGTGATTCCATAAAATAGCTTTATATAAAGCACCCGCCTTATTAAATTAAATCTTTAACTGTCATCCAGATCCCTGTAATTACAATATTTGCTATTGCCAGGGGAATAAGGACCTTCCACCCCAAATTCATTAACTGGTCATAACGGAAACGCGGGATGGTCCAGCGTATCCACATAAAAAAGAAAATAAAGAAGAATATTTTTCCAAAAAGAAATACAATTCCAAGAAGCGCAATAACATTGTCCGACAATCCCAGATCGTTCATGAAAGGGAAGTTATATCCGCCAAAATAGAGGGTAGACATAACCGCTGAAGAAACGAACATGTTAATATATTCAGAAAAGAGGTATGCGCCCAGCTTAAATCCCGAATATTCAGTATGATAACCTGCCACCAGTTCATTTTCACTTTCAGGAAGGTCAAAAGGAGTGCGGTTACATTCGGCAAAAGCGCAGACAATGAAAATCAAAAAACTCAGAGGTTGTTTAAATACATTCCATGTAAACCATCCATCAGCCCAAAATCCTTCTTGCTGCGCTGCAATACCCTTTAAGGATAATGTTCCGGTGATCATCAGCAGAGCAATAATTGAAAGCCCCATGGCTATTTCATAACTGATATTCTGCGAAGCTGCGCGGATAGCGCCCATTAGCGAATATTTATTGTTTGAAGCCCAGCCTCCGATCATTACACCATAAACGCCCAGAGACACCACACCGAAAATGTAAAGCAGACCAACGTTAATATCTGCCACCTGAAGTTCGATAGCTCTCCCTCCTATGGTCAGCACTTTCCCCCATGGAATCACAGCGCTTCCGATACTCGCCGTCAACAAAGCAAGTGACGGACCCGCTATGAATAGAAAATGATTCGATTCCGATGGGATGATCTCCTCTTTAAAGAACATCTTCCCGCCGTCTGCGAGAGGTTGTAACAGCCCTCCCGGGCCAGCTCTGTGCGGCCCGATCCTTCCTTGAATATAGCCTGCTATTTTCCTCTCAGCTAAAGTGGAATAAGCAGCAATACCCAATGTAATCAGGAAAATTACTGTTACTAATACAAACTTTTCTATAACAAATGCTAATTCCATTAAAGTCTCGTTATTCGTTCAAACTCTTCTTTATTCGATTCTAACAAAGCAGGGTTAGTTCTTATTACTGATGGCGGATTCAGTTGTTCATAATGATTGGCTGAAATAACAGAATGAGGCGAAATACGCCGTGGTCCTTCGATTACCCAGTCACTTGTCTTCTTTGTTTCGAAACGACAATCATTACAAATAAACTCTTCTGCTTCACCATACTCATCTTTTCGTGCAGTTACACGTATTACATCTTCGCCCTTATACCACAAAGTCACCTTCCCTGAACACTTCGGACAATCGCGATGAGCGTCTACTGGCTTTGTAAACCATACCCGGTTCTTGAACCTGAATGTCTTATCGGTAAGAGCACCTACCGGACAAACATCAATTACATTGCCCGAAAAATCATTTTCGATCGCCTTTTCTATATAGGTAGATATTTCAGCAGCATCGCCCCGTCCTAAAACTCCATGAACACGGTTATCTGTAATCTGATCAGCAACATAAACACAACGGTAACACAGAATGCAACGTGTCATATGCAGCTGTATCTTATCACCTATATCGATACGGTCAAAGGTCCTGCGTTCAAATTCGTAGCGCGTAGATTCCGTTCCGTGTTCATAAGATAAGTCCTGCAAATGGCATTCACCCGCCTGGTCACATATAGGGCAATCGAGGGGGTGATTAATGAGGAGCATTTCGACAACGCCTTTGCGCGCCTCCAATACTTCAGACGACGTAATATTCTGAACCTCCATACCTTCCATAACCGTTGTGCGGCAGGAAGCCACCAGTTTTGGCATAGGCCTTGGATCTTTCTCAGAACCCTTGCTTACTTTTACAAGACAGGTGCGGCATTTACCCCCGCTGCCTTGCAGCTTAGAATAATAACACATAGCAGGAGGAACAATATCCCCTCCGATCTGCCTGGCAGCATTTAAAATGCTCGTACCCGGCTCCACCTCTATACTAATCCCGTCTATTGTTACTTTAACTTTATCAGACATGTTAAAGATTCCTTCTTTAAATTAATTAGCTGTAACTCCCTCTGGTTTTGGCAATGGATCCGCATAATGAGCCAATCCATAATTTCTCTGCATCGCCTCGTCCGGATGAGTTACATGCCACTCAAACTCGTCCCTGAAATGCCTTATAGCACTGGCAACTGGCCATGCAGCTGCATCACCAAGAGGACAAATTGTATTACCCTCTATTTTCTTTGAAACATCAACCAGCAAATCAATATCACTTAACTTACCATGCCCATATTCCAATCGGTGCAAAACTTTTTCCATCCAGCCGGTACCTTCGCGGCATGGGGAACACTGTCCGCAGCTTTCATGATGGTAGAACCTTGAATAATTCCAGGTATTTCTAACGATACACTGGTCCTCATCAAATACCACAAATCCACCCGACCCAAGCATTGTTCCTGTTGCGAACCCTCCATCGGCGAGCGACTCATAAGTGATCAGCCGATTCTCGCCGTTCGCCGTTTTCAATATAAGATTAGCAGGAAGAATAGGAACGGACGAGCCACCGGCTACAACGGCCTTCATCCTTTTACCATTCGCTATACCTCCGCAATACTCATCAGAATAAATAAATTCTTCAACGGAAACACCCAGTTCAATTTCATAAACACCAGGCTTATTGAGGTTTCCGGATGCAGATATCAGTTTGGTTCCTGTACTTCTTCCAATCCCCATCTTCGCATACTCATCGGCGCCATCATTAATGATAGGTACAGTCGCAGCAATCGACTCAACGTTATTTACAACCGTAGGACAGTTGTATAATCCCGATATCGCAGGGAAAGGAGGCTTGATCCTTGGATTACCACGCTTGCCCTCAAGAGATTCAATAAGTGCAGTCTCTTCACCACAAATATAGGCCCCTCCTCCAGGCTGCACATACAATTCAAGATCATATCCAGATCCAAGTATATTTTTTCCGAGCAAACCTGCATTTTTCGCTTCCGCTATCGCCTTCTCCAGGATACGGATCTGAGGCATCATCTCTCCCCGCACGTATATATAGGAAGTATTGGCGCCTAAAGCATAACTTGAAACAATCATTCCCTCGATCAAAAGATGAGGGATATAAGTCATCAGGTAACGATCTTTAAAGGTTCCGGGTTCAGATTCATCACCATTACATACCAGATAACGCGGCTTGCCTTCAGGGTTTGCAAGGAAGCTCCATTTCATCCCGGTAGGGAAACCAGCCCCGCCGCGGCCCCGAAGACCGGATTTCTTCACTTCCTCTACAACATCCTCCGGAGACATGCTTTTGAGCGCTTTCTCAACAGCACGATAGCCTCCTTTCTGACGATAAACTTCAAAAGTGTTGATGCCAGGAACGTTTATATTTTCTAATAATAGCTTTCGTCCCATCTTTATATCATTTGAGCATTTTCAGCTGTTTTCAAACGCAAACCATCAATTAACTCATCTACTTTTGCCTCGGTCAGATTCTCATAATAAGTATACTCGGGACCGATCTGTAAAACAGGTCCGGTACCACAAGCTGCCAGGCATTCCACTCCCCGCCAGCTAAATAATCCATCAGGAGTTACTTCTCCCTCTTTTACATTTAGCTTTTGCTCAATATATTTCATTATCTTCTCTGCGCCAACCAAACAACATGGCCCGGTGCGGCAAACTTCCAGGACATACTTACCCTGGGGCTTCAGAAAGAACATGGTATAGAACGTTGCCACCTCGTACACCTCAATTGGCTTTAGATCGAGATACTCGGCCACCTTATCCATTGCAGGTGTACTGACCCAACCATATTCCGCCTGAACAAGGTGAAGAATCGGAAGAAGAGCCGACTTCTGCTTATCTTCCGGGTAACGTGAAACAATCTCGTTGAACTTAGTAACAAGCTCAGGACTGAAAATCACTTCTTCTGTGTTAGAAATTTTAAGCATCTAATTCTCCTGCAATCACATTTAAACTACTCATATTGATAATCGCGTAAGACAATAGCATTCCACGGCTCATTGGTGCATATAGCTGATAATTTATAAAGCTTGGTCTGCGGAAATGAAGCCTGTAAGGCGTACGCCCGCCGTCATTCACAAGATAAAAACCAAGTTCGCCATTTGCACCCTCCACACAGTGGTAAACCTCTGTCTTCGGACTATCAACTTCGCCCATAACTATCTTAAAATGATAGATCAGGGCCTCCATATTGTTATAAACCTCTTCCTTCGGAGGAAGGAATATTTCAGGAACATCCGCATGAAAGACACCCTTCGGTTCACGTTCAAGCATATCAAGAGCCTGCTCTATAATGCGGATACTCTGATACATTTCTTCGTTCCTTACCATATAGCGATCATAGACATCTCCGGTTGTACCAACAGGAATATCAAAATCGAAATCTTCATAAGAACTGT
>DALYUO010000014.1:341-10239 GCA_031981225.1 Pararcticibacter sp. | reverse complement strand
ATAATCCACTCCGCATGCGCGTAAAATCGGCCCGGTCCAGCTGTAGCTTAAAGCAGTTTCCGCATCCACAGCGCCAACGCCCTGGGTACGATCCATGAAAATACGGTTACGGGTAAACAACTCTTCAAACTCTTTCAGGACAGGCGGATAATCTTTTACAAATTTCCTGATCTTGGTCCAGGCTATATCGTTAAAATCACGCTCAAAGCCACCTACACGACCAATATTCGTGGTTAAACGCGCTCCGCATATCTCCTCGTATATTTCGTAAATATGCTCGCGCTTTTCCATTAAATATAAAAAGCCGGAATAAGCGCCCGTGTCTACCCCTAAAATACCGTTACAAATAAGATGGTCTGAAATACGCGCCAGCTCCATAATAATAACGCGCATATAGTCCACTCTCTTTGGCGTTTTAATTCCAAGCATTTTCTCGACCGTCATATGCCAGCCCATATTGTTAATGGGCGATGAACAATAGTTCATCCTGTCGGTAAGAGGAGTGATCTGGTAAAACGGCCTGTGTTCGGCTATTTTTTCAAATGCCCTGTGAATATATCCAATAGTAGAAACGCCACTCACGATACGCTCTCCATCCATCTCCAAGACATTCTGAAACACACCATGTGTCGCAGGGTGTGTTGGGCCAAGATTTAATGTCGTGGTCTCTTTGCGTTCCTGATTATTTACGATTACGGGTTGATTCATTTTTTTACCTTCCGAAGTAAAAGTCCTTTTTATCTGCACGGTTTGGATCTTCAAGCGGAAACTCTTTCCGCATCGGAAATACCGTCATATCGTCCACATTTAAAATACGGCGTAGATCTGGGTGACCTTCAAAATTCACCCCAAAAAAGTCATATGTCTCCCTCTCCATCCAATTAGCCCCATGCCATAAGCCGGTCGCCGTAGGAATAGAAGGATTCTGATCTTCCAGAAAAACTTTTATACGTATACGTACATTGTTCCTGAAGCTGTGAAGATGATAGATTACGCCAATTGGCAATTCTCTTTCGGGATAATGGATCCCTGTTATATCAGTAAGAAAATTAAAATTTAACTCTCCGTCCTCTTTCAGGAATGTTAAAATTTCTAATATATCGTTCCGCCCGGCCTCAATTGTTAAAAGGCCTTGTGGTTCTGATGAAAGCAAAATTTTAGTGCCAAATCTTGCACTCAGTTTTTGAAGTACAACCTGATTGCTAATTTTACCCATTTACTGGATTCCGTATTTATTTAATAACTCTTTATATTCCGGCTGATTCCTTCTGCGGAGAGGTTCAGTTTTTACAAGCTCCTGCAATCTCAAAACACCGCTTAAAATTGCCTCGGGTCTTGGCGGACAACCCGGCACATACACATCCACCGGGATCACTTCATCTATGCCCTGAAGCACAGAGTAGGTGTCGAAAATCCCACCGCTGGTAGCACAAGCTCCGACTGCTATCACCCACCTCGGCTCGGCCATCTGTATATAAACCTGCCTTAAAACGGGCGCCATCTTTTTTGCAATCGTTCCCATAACTAAAAGCATGTCGGCTTGTCTTGGCGAAAAAGAAGGACGCTCCGACCCAAAACGGGCCAAATCATAATGTGCACCCATCGTTGCCATAAATTCAATACCGCAACAGGATGTAGCAAAGGGTAAGGGCCATAAGGAGTTTGCCCTGGCCAACCCAATCACTTTTTCTAAAGAAGTTGCAAAAAAACCAGAGCCTTCTATCCCTGCAGGTGCTTCTGCCAATTTTATATCACTCATTTCTGTCTCCTCCTAAAATAAAAAAAGCCCATTTCATCGTAGAAATATGGACTTCAAAGTTACAAAATTAACACAGCACTAAGATATGCTGCATTTATTTAGAATAATTCTAATTACTCCCAGTCCAGTGCTTTTTTCTTTATTATATAAATAAAACCAAGCAGGAGTGTCCCCATGAAAATAAACATCTCAATCATCCCATCCATTCCCATCTCCTTAAAATTTACCGCCCAAGGATACATAAAGATCACTTCCACATCAAACAGCACAAACAGTATCGCAACAAGAAAGTATTTAATTGAAAAGGGGGAGCGGGCGTTTCCAACTACTTCTATACCAGCCTCAAAGGGTGTTAATTTATCTTTAGTTTTCCTTTTAGGACCCAGCATGTGCGTAAGCACCATTGTGAACACAACGAAGCCTAATGCAACGAGCATTTGAAACAAAATAGGAAGGTAATTAACAGGCATATTCACGGGCGTTTCCATCGCTAAGCTTTAAAATTACGCAAATATAAAAAAAGAGCCCGAAACAGGCTCTCTTTCTTTTAATTCCCTAATGATTTTAACGCCTCGGGCGCATAGGTGTTTGTTGGATCGAGTTGAATCGTCTTATTGAAATAGTCTTTCGCTTTAGACTGATTCGACCTGATATAGAATGCGCCAAGGTTATTATAAGCTTCAGCCAGGTTTCTCTTATTCCTGGAATCAGCCACTGCCTCTGGCTTAGCAGAGACAATTTCTATAAACTTCTCGTAAAAAGGTACCATTAACCCTTTTGAATTCTGATCGTCATCAAGCAAGCGGTTTACCCGTGCTCTGTATAAATAGGAGTCAGGAGTAGTAGGTGATTTTTGAATTACGAAACTAAAAGCTGAATCAGCTTTCACAAGAATATCACGACTGGCTTTTTGAGTCGCTGCATCTTTACCTGCGTAATCAAAATAATGGGCCATTCCTAAATAGAAATTATCATAAACCAAAGTTTTTGATTGAGGATAAGTTATTGCCAGCTCATAAAGTTTAGCAGCCAATCCATACTTCTTTTCTGTGAATTGGGTTTTCGCAAGCTCACTCAGAGGCTCGGCATAAGAAGAATCAGTAGCAATCGCCTTCGCAAGAGTTGAAACAGCGGACGTATCACCTAACTGCAGCTGGGCTCTTCCCAGATAATAATAATCCTGGCCAATTACTTTTTCAGACTTTGCCATAAACTCTTTCAATGCGGTTACGCTTTCTGCAAAGTGTCCGTTCTCGAAAGCAGAATAACATAAGTACCGGTAGATGCGTGGATTTGCCTTATCAATTTTAGCCATTTCCTGCGCTTCCTGTTCCAATGCACTATACTCTCTGGCAAGGATCAGGAAGTCCGCATACCGCATTCTCGACTCTATCGAGCGATCGGTAAGATCCATGTACTTACCATAATATTTTAACGCCTCCTTAATCTTAGCTACTTCATAATTATTATCCTTTGCCCACAGATAGTAAGCTTCTGCCAGCTCTCTGTAAGCAGGTGCATAATCTGGATTAATAGCTAATACAGCATTAAACTCAGTGATAGCTTCGTTATAAGCTTTAGAACGTATAAGGGTCTTTCCAAGTTCAATCTTTGCTCTCAGCAAGTTCTTGTCCATATCAAACGCGGTACGATAAGCACTATATGCTTCACTGTTCTTTTTATCACCATTATAGGCGTCTCCAAGAGCAAGAAAAATCTCCGCATCTTTTTCATTTATTGCTTTAGCCTTTTCAAGGTTCTCGATCGCCGCAGCATAGTTGGGCTTAGGGTTATTCGTGTAAGCCTTTCCTATATAAAGATAAGGGGTATAGTCCTTTTTCTTTGCCAGGGATAATGCCTTGTCAAAGTTAGTTTTTGCCGAAGCTGCATTGTTGGCATGGAGATCAACAGCTCCTAGTCCAACATAGTTAAGTGGGTACTCATTGCTTGCCGACACCCCTTTTGTAAAAGTTGCTTTAGCAGAATCAACGTACTCTGTTTTAAGATATACGTTCCCTAAATAGAAATAATTTTCTCCTGAAGCTGGCTGGGTTGCAATTAGTTTTTTAAGAATAGTTTTGGCTTGCTGATATTTCTCTGCATCGATTGCCTTCTTTGCATCGCCTAAGTTTTGTGCAAAAGCCGCCGTCCCTATCATTCCCATTACCAGGCCTGCCTGTACTGCTCTTCTTATCACTTTCATAGTTTATTAATATACTTTTAATTTATCTTAATTTATCTGATCATTATTTCGCGGGGTGGAATGCTGTCTGGCAATAATCCCGACTTCAGTACAATCCTCTGTCCGGTTTCACCGGCCAGAAAAGAAGCGAATCCCCAACCCAATCCAGGCCCGCCCTGGCAATTAATAATATATAAACTTCTGCTAAGAGGGTAAAGCTCCATCGCAAGATTATCCTGGCTAGGCTTGTAAAACTTATCCGAACCAGCTTTCCCGGCGACATTCTTTACACCAAGCACCTTTAGATCCTTTACCAGTGGCTCTAGTTCCTTACTCGGCTGCTTATACCAGTTTATTCCTATAACACCAATCGACCCTATATTATTGTGTACATACTCAATAACTTGCGAATTTGTTTTAAGAGCATACACACCTTTCGAAGGCAATTTACTAATTTTTGCTAAATCTTTTAAATATCTGACCGTACTCGAATTGGGATTGTCAAATACAAGCTGCCTTTTTGAGGGCTTTCCCTGCATAATATCCACAATTTCCTGAACAGTAATCGTCGTGTCTGACGATGATTTGTTTGCAATCAGAGCTACTGCATCAACAGCAAAACGGGTGGCCCGTATTTTTATCTTTTTCTTATCAAAAACCCTCGCCTCATCCGGAGTTAACAAGCGCGACATGATAGCTATTTTCGCGCTATCAGCAAGGAAATCATTAACGAGCTGATTCTCGGCTTTATAAATTAGCTTAATATCAGCCCTGGTATAGGTATTCTCAAATACATACCATTGATCCTCCACTATAGGCGCGAAGCTCTCATCGACCAGTATTTCGGTAGACCCGGTGGTTTCCGACTCTGTAACTTTACCGCTATTACACGATATAAACAGAGTGCCTGTAAATAAAAGATAAAAAATATGGCGTTTCATCTGTCAGTCCCTTCTTGTTTGTAAAAGCCTAACCAACCTTAAAAAAGAATAAGCAATCAGGAAAACGCCAAATACCACGCGATAGGTCTTCTCCAGATGCAGGGGAACTCCGTCCCAAAAAATTATAGCCAGTCCAACTACTAAGTAAAACACAAACATGAACAGGCCAAAAATGAACAAAAATCGCTTTGCGGGCGATTTTTGTTGACTTTCTCTTTCAATCATTTCTATGATCCCTCCAGGTTCAGCATGATCGGTAAAGTGTATTGAACACGTACCGGCCGGCCGTTCTGAATACCAGGCTTCCATTTCGGAGCCTTCTTTAACATCCTGGCAGCTTCCTCGCCGGTTCCCATTCCAAGATCCCTAAGCACCTTGATATCGGTTAAACTTCCGTCTTTCTCAACGATAAAACTCATGATCAAACGTCCGGAGACTCCTTGTTCACGCGCTGCAGCAGGGTAAACGTAGTTCTTACTAACATAGTTGTAGAACTTTTCCATACCGCCCGGAAAACTTGGCATTTCCTCAATACTTGCAAAGTCATGCACCGAGTTATCTTCTACAACTGCTGCTTTGGTTGGAGGAGCTGTTCCCACCGGTTCGTCGATTCTGATTTCAGCATTCGGGTCTCCGGCAATAGTTTTCTGACCAGGGTCAGCAACTTTCAGTTCTTCTACTGTAGGAGGTTCTTCATCTCTCACCTTTTCAGCAGGTACAACTACCGGAGGCGGGAAACGCACCTGGTCTACCCTTGGGCGCGGTGGTTCTGCAGCCGGGGGAGGAGGAGGTGCCTGCTCATCTACAGGAGGAGGCGGTGTTAAAACTACCTCAGTTTCTATAACTCTGTTTTCAGCCTCTTCGTCGGGACCAAGGCCACTTATATACTTAGCGATAAGCGGTGAGCTTATTGCCAATATAAAAAGGATACTTCCTATTATAAGGGCCCGGTTTGTCGTTCTGGCATTATTCTTACGAAGCTGATACGCCCCATAAGCCTGATTTCTGCCGGCAAACACCACGTCGATCCACTGAACATTAAAAATATCTAATTTTGCCATCTCTAATTTCTTTCTTTAGTGGTATTAATATATGTCATCGCGCTTAAGCAGACCGATTTCAGGATCTGTAATATCTACTATGGCATACTGCTTAACATTGGTGATCTTTATCTCATCCAATATATCTACCAGGTTTTTATAATTAGACTTAGCGCTTGGTTTAATTAATACGATCATGTCTTTTCCGGTAGCACCCTTAATTTCTTTGGCTTTGTCAAGAATTGCTTTACGGATGCCGTTCTTACCATAGTTTTCAACAGTCGGTGGCGTCTTCGGATCATCAACTAATCCTATATACCATTCTATCCTGTTTTTATTTCCCAGTAATACGGTCATTGTCCGTGTATCAGCAACATCCAGCTGCTCGTTAGGGTCCTGATCATTCTTATCCGGCATTGCAAGGTCCATTGCCTGTGGCTTTGCAAGCGTTGTAGTGAGCATGAAGAAAGTGATCAGAAGAAACATAAGGTCAACCATCGGAGTCATATCCACACGAGTCGACTGCTTCTTACTTCTTACCTTCCCTCCTTTGTGTTTGCCACCACCCCCACCGGTATCTAATTCTGCCATATCTATTTATTTTTTACGATTAATGGATTAATCAAGTCCCTCCAGAGAGGTAATCAGACTAAATTTATTAACCTTTTGTTTTTGTAAAATATCTATAATTTTCTTTACCGCAGGGTATTCTTCTTTAGAATCGCCTTTGATAGACACGCGCATCTGCTCGTCGTTAAGCTCTTTTGTAGCTACACGGGCCTGATAAATCCAGTCGTGCAACTGTGATGGAGCCGTTCCAACCGAATCAACTGGTATCCCGGGCTGCAAACCTTCTTTGTTTCTGTCTGCACTTGACAGGGCGATAACCTGTTTTAACTGACGAATATCAACACCAAAGCTTTCCATTAGCGAGAAACGTTTCTTTTCTTCAGGAGTGAACTGTATTTTATAACGTTCGCCCATCTTTTCAAGCATACTTATACGTACGTTCTGACCTTTCACGCCAAAGAAAACCTTTCCGTCTCCGACAGTTATTGTCCCTATATTGACTTCCGGAACTTTGATCTTTACGGTTGAAGTCGGAGTGTCTACAGTCAACGGTTCTGGCTGACGGGCAGTTGCTGTTAAGATAAAGAACGTTAACAGCAAAGAAGCCACATCACACATCGCCGTCATATCTATAGCGGTACTCTTTCTTGGTACTTTTACTTTAGGCATCTTTCAATTTTATAATGATTCCTTAATCATTTTTAATAGTGGATGAAAAAAGGTCGGATATTCCATAAATCCGACAAACTTTTTTCAAATATTATTTATGCGTGCTAGCGTAGGTCTGTACAATTGAGAATCCAGCTTCGTCAATTGAATAAGTTAACTTGTCAATTTTTGAAGTAAAGATATTGTACATAATAATAGCAACAGTAGAAGTTGCGATACCTGTAGCTGTGTTGATAAGCGCTTCAGAGATACCATTTGCAAGCTGTGCCTGGTCAGGAGCACCGGCAGTTGCCAACGCACTGAACGATTTGATCATACCTGTTACAGTTCCTAACAGACCAACTAATGTACCAGTAGAAACCAGAGTCGCAATAATTGTAAGATTCTGTTCCAACATTGGCATTTCAAGAGCTGTTGCTTCTTCGATGTCTTTCTGGATAGCTAAAGCTGCCTGATCGTTATCAAGAGTACCTTCAGCTTCTACCTCACGGTATTTTTTCAAACCTGATTTAATAACGTTTGCTACAGAACCTTTTTGTTTATCGCATTCAGCCATTGCTGCTTCGATATTTCCTGCAGTTAATAAAGTTTGAACCTTTTTTACAAAAACTTCAACGTTACCTTTCCCTGCGGCTTTATTAATAACAAAGAAACGTTCAATAGAAAATACAATTACCATCAGGAACATACCCATCAGCATAGGTACGATCACTCCCCCTTTATAAACCATTCCGAAATAATTTCCTACAAGCGGGTGTCCGTTTTCAGGATCGCCACCTTCAAAATTGGCGGGATTTCCCATTACATACTTCCATAAAAGGATGCCAATAACAAGACAGATAACGATCGTTAAGCTTGCAAAAATGTTAGAACCAGAGCTTTCTTTCTTCGCAGTTGTTGGTGTTGGTGCGGTTGCCATTTTTTTTAGAATTTAGTTTTTAGTTTTTAATTTAAATATAATAGTTGCTACTTACTTGCAATTATACAATAACAAAATTAGAGTTTTCAAATAAATAAAAATGTGATCCTAATTACATTTCCATTATTCCTATCAGCAGCATCCCGGTTAGGAAATAACGTTCTTCAAAAAAACTGTCTTTTGATTGTAACAATTTTCTGCAATAAAAATCATTTTTTTTTTCAATTGCAAATCTCGGATAAAAAAGAGCCTCAATCGTCTTAATAAACTTCATATTAATCTGTTTTTAGGTTTTTAGCCTCCGGATTTCTTTACTTTATAGCCTTCAGATTTCAGAGTTTCAACAATTTTATCGCGAAAATCACCCTGTACAATAATTTCTCCGTTCTTTGCAGAACCGCCCGTTCCGCATTTCTGCTTCAATCTTTTTCCCAGAATTTCAAGATCATCGGCAGTGCCAACAAAACCCGTTATCAGAGTTACCGCCTTACCACCTCTCTGTTTTTTGTCTAATTGCACACGCAGATCCTGTTTTGACGGAGCTAATGTTTCCTGTTCAGCAGGTTCTTCGAATTGAAATTGAAAATCGGGGTCTGTTGAATATACAACACCGGCAATATTCTTGTTCTTTTTCGACATGCAGCTAATATAACACAGAAAGCGAAGAAGGTTTTACTGAAATAGAAATTTCTTTCCCAGCTTCTCCAGGCTCTCCATCTAAATGAATTCTTGTATGATCGTATGATACAATACGTATATTTCTGCCTTTTATTATTTCGAGGTACTTCGAATATTGAGATGTTTTTGTAAACATCCTTAAAACTACCGCTGGAAAAAGAGCAAGGGGGAAAGGCTTGACTATGCAAACATCTAATATTCCGTCATTTAACAAGGCAGTGGGCGATATAAATGCATTATTGCCATATTGCGGCGAGTTGGCTATACTAATCATAAATGCTGTCCTGTCGTAATTCTTGCCGTCTACTTCTATCCTGTAGGAGCCAGATTTGTACTTCACTATCTCAGAAAAAGCAGTCTTAACATATCCAAGAAAACCTCTCGATGTCATATTCGAGAATTTATGACTGATATGGGCATCAAAACCTATCCCTGCCATATTAAAGAAATATGATCCATTTAATATCCCTGTGTCGATAGGACTTATCCTCAATAGATTGACCCTCTCGATTGCTTTCCGGTGGTTTAACGGGATATTGAGAGATAACGCAAGGCCATTTCCAGACCCACATGGAATAATGCCCATCGCAGAACGGCTACCCTGAACAGCCGATGCGATCTCGTTAACAGTACCATCGCCACCTACTGCAATAATAAAATCGGTACCTTCTTCCACTGCTTTTAAGGCAAGCTCATATGCATGGCCAGAACGGGCGGTGAAAACAAATCGCGGCGTAAATTTATCTTTGTCGAGATATCTTTCTGCGACTGAGGGAAAATGCTTTTTATCCTTCCCTCCTGATATAGGGTTTATTATAAATAAAATACTTTTTTTCAATGAGCCAGCTTTTTCAAAATCGGTGCTAAAAATAGCCTTTAATTAAATGCTATTCAAATAATACCTAAGAAGCAGCCTTTAATGCATCAGAGCAGCTTTCATAGGTACCTCCTCTGCCCTCTTAATTCCTCTCATCTACGATTAGCGGCTAAGAAAGCTGACCAGGAAAAATGCCCCCATTTTGGCACACTTATCACTCCAATCTCTTAAAAGTTCCTGACCAGTCCCTGACCAGTCCCTGATCTCGTCAGCATCTCATTAGACTCTTGTCAGTATCATGTCAGACTCTCGTCAGACTTTAG
>DALYUO010000014.1:0-235 GCA_031981225.1 Pararcticibacter sp. | reverse complement strand
ATCAGGGACTGGTTAGGCACTGGTATGGCATTCATATGGGTTTGTACCTACTTCTTCTTCTCTTTTGTATCATACGTATATCCTTCATTTATAGTCCCGATTTCAACATTAACAAACGACCAGCGTTCCTTCTTTTACGGCACTTCTATGTATTGAGCAGCTTGTTGTTACTGGTGGCATGCTACGACGTTATAATAAGGAATTGTTTGTCTGTTGAATTTTCTTTCCGGATGCT
>DALYUO010000013.1:33521-42483 GCA_031981225.1 Pararcticibacter sp. | reverse complement strand
GAGTTTCTTTTTTGGTAGCTTTTTTCTTTGCGGTCAAAGAAAAAAGTACAACCTCTCAAAAATCATTTTATTTTTTCATTCTGCTCTCTTCGGTGTCCACGCCGGTGGAGCGGTTTCTGCTTGGCTTGATTTCATTTTTTCCGAACCTGTATGAAAGACTTAACCTTACTATCTGCGTTTCGCGCTTCTGATTCAAGGTATAGCTCAAGCCTGGATAGGCGCTGGAGATCTTCTGGGTTTGAGTGTTAAAAACATCATTGACCGCCAGTTTCACATTTGCCTTTTTATTATAGAACGATTGGCTGATACCTAAATCAATCCCATACTGAGGTTCTATATTCAGAGTGCCATATATTAACGACGACTGGTAATTACCGTTTAATTCAAGAGAAGTCGTTTTGCCTGTTTTGAAATTCTGACTGGAATAGATCTGGAAAGCCGTTTTTCCGTTATCCAGTTTTTGTCCGTTCAGATCCGGTGTGCGAAATCCAAGATAAAACACATTCACGTTATTATTGCTGCTCCACCACTTGGTAAATGTAATGGGTGCGCTCATGGTGAAGTTATAAGAAATTTGCTTTGCGAGGTTCTGATTTGTTTGATAAAGTGCTTCTTTCTCCGTGTTTGGGAGCAGCACCTCTGTTATTACATCGGTGGTTATATTGTAACCAATGGCAGCGGTATAAGCCTTTTTCAAAGTATACGAAAGCTCATACGCATTGGTGTATTCTGGCTTCAGAAACGGGTTCCCCTGATTGTAAGTGTACTTGTCGAGGTAATATTCAAACGGGTTTAAGGCATCGTAACTGGGGCGGTTGATCCTCCGGCTGTAGGATAAACCCAGTGTGTGATTATCGGTAAAGTTATGACTGATCACTGCACTTGGAAAAAGGTTAAAATAATGCCTTTTTACGATGTAATTCGTAGTAACAAGATTGCCTTTTGAGTTCGTTTGCTCTGCTCTTAATCCGGCCTGTATGGTGGTTTTGTTAATTTCTGTATTGAAGTTAAGATAGGCAGCATTTACGTTTTCATCATAAACGAAGTGGTTGCTTCTCAATGGGTCGTTTTGCCATTCACTACCCAGATAACGGTTAAACTGGAAGTCGTTGTCGGTTTTGACCATGCTGCTTTTAATTCCCGCTTCCAGTTTCATCCCTTTTTTAAGCGGGTAGGTATAATCCGCTTTAACGGAATATATGTGAATATCAGAAGGGGTTTTATTTCTTAACAGCTCGGAAACTCCGTTTGCAGCTGAAGGGGAATAGTAATACATGTTGTCGTATAGTGTATTATCGCTGCCGTTGTAGTTAGAATAATCCACATCTACCTGGAACTCTTGTCCGTTAGTATCCAGAATGCTTTTATAGTTCAAATTATAGCTGAAGTTCCTGTACTTGTAGTTTCCATCGTTCATGGTCACTACAGAAGAGTCTGTTTTTCCAGGTGCTGCACCGATAATGGTGCTGTTATCATAAAGTTCTCCGCCATTATTAATGTAGCCGGTGACTAGTGCCCCTATTGTGTTATTTTTATCAATAAAGTAATCAATGCCGACCTTAAAGTTATTGTTCTGATTTTTGCGGTCAGAATCTCCCCATTGATAAAAATAGGTATCCCTTTGGGTTCCCGAATTAATTCGGTCGATCTGCATATCCTGGTATCTTTTATTATTCGAGTAATTGTAATTGCCAAACAGATTGACATCCTTATTGCGGTTGTTGAGGGATAGTCCTGCGTTCGATTTATACCTTTTTCCGTATCCTGCTCCTGCGGTCAGCGTTCCGTTCGTACCAAAGTTTTTATTTTTCTTGAGCCTGATGTTGATAATTCCCGACTTTCCGGAAGCCTCGTACTTTGCCGAGGGATTGTTAATTATTTCAATGGCCTCTATTTCGTTACTCTGCATGTTGCGCAGGAGGTTAGCAAGATCGGCGTTGCTCATATAGGTTTGTTTGCCGTCGATCATAACAAGCACGCCCTGGCGTCCCTTTAAAGCGATGTTATCATCTTTATCCAGACTTACTCCAGGAGCCTTTTGTAATACTTCCAACGCCGTGGAACCTACCGATACACTGCTGTTCTCTACATTAACGATCAGCTTGTCTGCTTTTCGCTCAATGAACGGCTTTTGTACCGTCACATTCACTTCTTTCAGACTGCGACTTTCAGCCTGGAGTCTAATTGGTTCCACATGGAACAATGGTGCATTGTCAGAAAGGTTAAATGGCCTTGTTATGGCTTTTTTGTATCCTATCGACGTTACCGAAACAAGGTATCCGCCTTCCTTCAGGCTGGAAAACTGAAATTCTCCCTTAGCATCGGTAAGCGCCGTTTTTACCATGCTCGAATCTTTCGCTTTTAATAGAGCTACCGTGGCGTAATCAAGAGATTTTTTATTCTGGTCTGTTACTGTACCTGTTACCTGCAGGCTTTGCGCACAAACGGATCCTGATAGGAATACTGCGGGAAGAGCAAGCAGTCTGAGTGATTTTAGTATCTGAGCTTTCATGTGTGTTTAGCGTTTTTTAAGGACATAGTTATCCTGTAAGGGCTGATGAAGCCCTTTTCAGGATAAAATTTAAAATTTTTGGATTCTATTTCTGTGTTCCTGTATTATGACGCTGCTATCTCTCGGAAGGTTACACGTAAAAATTCATTTTATCGATTTTCGTTTTTAACTCTCAGAGAATCATTTGCACATTTCATCCCTTCGGCGGTCATAATCCAAACAGAGGGAGTCTTCCAATCACTATCTTCAGGAAGGCAGTCGCGGAGGTTGTAATTGTGGAGATGCTCGTTAAGTTCTCCATCGATGACCAGCCGCGTATTAACAGGCACCTTTAATGTAACGTCCACCTCCTGATCCCGAAAGGGGGCCTGTCCTGTAAGATATAAATACTTGTCGAGTTCGAGGATTGAATCGGTTTGCACGAATCGGTACCCGCTTTTCTGAGCAGTTTGAAATGCCTGCTCAAAATCCCTTCCCCGAGCGCTGAATTCTTTAAACAAAGTGCTTTTGCCGTCTTCACTTTTTTCTATGAAGAGATCAATCCTGCCAAAGTCATTAGATATTTTAATTCTGCTTTTATCCCATTTGGAATTGATTCCATATCTGGCGCTGTCGTCTTTAGTAAAGAAGCGTCCCTGGTTCAGTTTGAGATAATATACCGGGTAAGGAACGATATCCGACCGTTGTTCGATCTTTGCTTCTTCCCTGAACTGAGCCCCTACTTTTGAGCCGTAAAAAACAGCCATTCCAAGACCTGTCAGCCATATGATCAGCATCGCGAAAGAAGTAGTGCGGCCTGTAATTTTTCGGTTGAAAATCACCCTCATCCCAAAAAAGATCAATGCCAGTAGGGGGATTATGACGATAATAAAGGCGCTGAAAAATAAAGGCGACTGGTATTCCGGATTAATAATATTGACGGGGAACGTATTAAGTGCCGCCTTATTAAGGAAGCCGAGCGCGAATATGAGTCCCATAAGGAGGGAAAAGAGGGTTAGGGCACAAATGAATATTACAAAAGCGCCTATGATCTTTACAAACATGTTTAACCCTTTCAAAAGAAAGTTCCCGGTATGCTCACCAGCGTCGCGAAGGAAAGCACCCGTTTTATCCAGGCCGGGGCGTACCTCATGTTTGAGCGACTCAAGTTCCTCGTCGAAATTCTTTTTGAAGTTCTGAAGATTTATAGGCTCACCTTTCATGGCCATTTTTTCCGAGCGTGTACGGGCTGTAGGAAGCACGATCCAAAGAATAATATAGACGATCAGGCCTGTACCCCAAAGAAGAGTGATCAGGAAAGTGATCAGGCGTACCCATTTGGCGTCCATATCAAAATAATAACCTATCCCCGAGCAGACCCCTCCTATTATCCGGTCGTCGGTATCCCTGAAGAGTTTACGTTCGGTCTTTAATCCCTGAGGCCCGTACGAAGGTTCTTCATCCTGGAGGTCGAAGTCGTTCGCGCTTCCCATGCGGGCGGTTATGTCTGTGACGTCCTGAAGCACGATCACCTGCTTGTTCTGGTCGGCAAGACGTTCGTTAAACATTTCGGCGAGGCGGTTTTCGATGTCGGTGACAATTTCGTCACTATCCGCCGAGTAAGCAAAATGGCGCTTTACGTCCGTCATATAACTTCTGAGCACCTCGTAGGCATCTTCTTCAATATGGAAGACCATGCCGTTTATATTGATGATAATGGTTTTATTCATGATATTTTATTTTTTGATGCTGATGCTGTTGCTGGTGGTTTTCAGCAATAACTTGTTTTTTTCTGTTTTATAGCTTAATACTTACAACTTAGTTAGCGCCGCTAATTGAAGTGTTTACCGCGTAGACGAGCTCTTCCCAGGTTTTGTCGAGGTGCTTCAAAACTTCTGCACCCGCCGGAGTAAGTGTATAATACTTTCTAGGGGGCCCGGAAGTGGATTCTACCCAGTTGTAACTCAGAAGGCCGTTGTTTTTTAATCGTGTTAATAAAGGGTATAAAGTACCCTCCACCACCAGCAGCCGGGCCTTCTTCAGCTCGCTGATAATATCAGAGGCATATATCTCGCCCCGCGAGATAACAGAGAGGATACAGTACTCAAGTATTCCCTTCCTCATTTGGGTTTGCGTGTTCTCTACTATCATGATACAAAGATATATGTTTTCTTTAGTATTATGCAATACATAGTAGTATAATTAATCGTTTTCTTAAATGAACTAAAATGAGTAAGAACTGTGATATAAAATAATGCTGTTTTTTAAACCGATGTCACAAACGTTCATTTGTTATTTTAATCGATACTTAAAATCTTCGGTTCTAATGCTATAGTAGTAGGTCGGCTATTCAAGTCGATCTAGGGAATTTAGGTGCTTTCTTTAAAGATACTAGTACGGCTTTAAAAGATCAATCTTCTAAAACGTTGTTTCAACTTATTTAAGAAATGTTGTTTTAATAGTTTCCCACAGGTTTTTTTTGTATTTATTCTAAAAATATGCAAAAAAAATTTGAAAAAAGAAATAGTTTCCCCAATTTTATACTTTAATCATTAATTTAAAAAGAACATATGAGGAAACTTCTATTAAGTTTATTCCTCTTGGGGCTATTAATAACAAATATAGTAGCCCAAGAGCGTACAGTTTCAGGAATAGTAAGTAGTAAGGAAGATAATCTTCCACTCCCAGGAGTAAGCGTACGAATTAAAGGAACGACGAATGGAACACAGACAGGGCCAAATGGAAACTTTTCATTAAGTATACCTGGTAGTAAGGGAGTATTAGTCTTCACTTATGTTGGTTATGCTACACAGGAAATCGCAGTAGGATCAAAAAGTAATATAAATGTTTCTTTGATATCAGATGCGACACAGCTAGGTGAGGTAGTGGTTGTTGCTTATGGTACAGCTAGAAAGCAAGAAATTACTGGATCTGTTGCTACAATGAGTTCCGGGGAGATTGGGAAACGAGCTGTAACAAATGTTACAAATGCATTGGCTGGTATCGCACCGGGTATTTCCGTGACTTCGGGAAATGGACAGCCTGGTACTGGAGCAGCTATTAGATTAAGAGGTTTTGGGTCTTTTAATGCATCAAATAGCCCGTTGTATGTAGTTGACGGTTCTGTTTTTGATGGAGATATTGGGGATATAAATCAAAATGATGTGGAGAGTATTTCGATTCTTAAAGATGCAACTTCTACTGCACTTTACGGGTCACGAGGAGGAAATGGGGTAATTATTATTACAACAAAAAAAGGCAAGTTAGGTCAGCCTCAACTAAATGCTAACTTCAATCAAGGCTACTCAACAAGAGGGACGCCAGAATATGATCGCCTAAATGCCTATGAGTACTATCCAGCTATGTGGCAGGCCATGAAAAATAGTTTAGTTTATTCGTCAAGCCCTCTTTCTGAAGCAGCGGCAGCGGCAAAAGCAAGTAATGAGATTCAAGGTCAGTTAGTTTATAATCCATTTGATGTGGCGAACAATCAGATTGTAGGCACTGATGGAAAGCTAAATCCCGAGGCATCGCTATTGTATAATGACTTTGACTGGTACAGTCCTATGCAAAGAACAGGTAAAAGGACTGATGCGAGTATCAACTATGCAGGGAAATCAGATAAATCGGACTACTTTGTATCGCTTGGGTATCTAAACGATGCTGGTTATATTATTAAATCTGATTTTAAAAGGTTTAATGGTCGTATCAACGTAAATGCAAATGTCAAGCCTTGGCTAAAGACTGGCTTAAATATATATGGATCAACATCCGATGGTAACCTGGCTTCGGATAACTCCACAGATAATAATGCTAGTTATGTAAATGCGTTCGGTTTTGCAAGGGGAATAGGCCCTATTTATCCAGTAAGGGCATACGATGCCTCTGGTAATCCTATTATGAATGCCGTGACTGGAGAACAGTGGTATGACTACGGGATACACCCTGGCGCCATTAATAGGCCGCAAGGAGCAAACGCGGGAAGGCACGTTTACTATGAAACGTTATTAAACGATAACCAAAGAAGGAGAAACCTTGTTGGAGCGAGGAGCTATGTGGATATTTCATTCCTAAAAGACTTTACGTTCACTCCTTCAATAAGCATTGATATTAGAAGTAATAATAATGCGCAATACTGGAACCCAATCGTGGGAGATGGGGCTTCAACAAACGGATATGCTTTTCAAAGCAGTTCTACAATAAAGTCTTATACTTTTAATCAGTTGTTGAAATACAGCAAGCAAATTGACAAGCACAATATTTCGGCATTTATTGGGCATGAGAATTATGATTACAATTATCGCATTTTCTCTGGTTCTAAAACAGGACTTATTCTCGTAGGTAATACAGAGTTTGCGAACTTCGTTACTCCAAGTAGTGTAGGGGGGTACAAAGATGTAGAAACAATTGAATCTTATTTGTCTAAACTGTCATACAATTTTGAAGAGAAGTATTTTTTTGAAGGATCACTTCGAAGAGATGGTTCATCTCGGTTCAGTCAGGATAGTAGATGGGGGACTTTTTATTCTTTAGGTGGAAGTTGGGCATTGACAAAAGAAGATTTTATGAAAGGTATCTCTTGGGTGAATGATTTAAGATTGAAGGTCTCCTATGGGGAGGTCGGCAATAATAATCTCCTTGAATCAGATGGCGTCAGTCAAATGTACTATGGGTATCAGGCGTTATACGATCTTGGATGGAATAATGGATCTGAACCTGGTGTTATAGCTTCGACTGCTGCAAATCCTAACCTTACTTGGGAAACTTCCAAAACACTAAATGCAGGTGTTTCATTTTCATTGTTCAAAAATCGCCTGTACGGTACTTTGGAATATTTCAGGAGGGGTTCAGACGGGTTGATATTTAATGTGCCCCAACCTTTATCTCACGTTGTGACTTATAGTCTTCAGAATGTTGGATCTATGTATAACAAGGGATTTGAACTCCAACTGGGAGGAGACGTGTTAAAAACGAGAGACTTTACCTGGGGGTTGATAACGAATTGGACAATTTTAAAGAATAAGATAACTAAGATGCCTCCTGAAACTCCAGAGGTTACGTCTGGCACAAAAAAGTATAAGGAAGGGAAAGATATATATAGCTTCTGGTTAAGACAGTATGCTGGTGTAGATCCTAGTGATGGATCGGCTTTATACCTTCCTGCTGAAGGTACAGCAGCTTCAAGTATAAGAACAGTGAATGGTGTCGAATACGTGACAAATCAAAATCTGGCGAAGTTTGACTATTCGGGTACTGCTATTCCTGACTTGATAGGATCTATTAACAATAACTTCAGCTATAAATCATTGGCGCTTTCATTCCTTATAAATTATCAAATTGGAGGAAAAGTCTACGATAGCAATTACGCAGGTTTAATGTTTCCTCGATATGGAAGTGCATTGCATAAGGATGCTCTGAATTCGTGGACAACAACAGGGCAAGTAACGGAAATTCCAAGGTTAGATATGGGTAATACAACCAATCTTTATGCTGCTTCGTCTAGATGGCTGATCGACGCTTCGTATATCAGTTTTAGAAATGTGAACTTGTCTTATGCTCTCCCAACGAGCTTACTTGCGCCTATTAACGTTTCAAATGCTAGAGTTTTTGTGGCCGGGGAAAATCTTGGCTTAATTTCAAAGAGAAAAGGATTGAATCCAACCGAGACGTTCAATGGAACGAATGCTAATACGTATCTTCCAAGTAGGACTATCACTTTTGGCGTTAACTTTTCTTTATAAATAGATATTAAGTAAAATAGTATGAAAAAAACTTTAATAATATATTCCTGTGCGTTACTTTTTATGGCAACAGCTGCCTGCAGAAAGGAATATTTGGAAACTCTACCAACTGATCAGGTTGACAACACAATTCTGTTTACCACCACCGAAAATGCGGACGTAGCGTTGAATGGTATATACAGATATATGTTTGAAAGGACAGAGGAAACCACGACCAATGTTCAAAATAAACCCGGAGTCACTGGGATTCTTCTAGGAATTGATTTCATGGGAGAGGACCTGGGGATTTCTTCCTCAAATTGGTTCACTGCTACGGGAGAAGCAACTTGGGTTGGTGGAAGAACTGACAATCATTATATGAATCTATATTATTATAGAACATTGTATAGAATTGTTGGAAATACGAATCTAATTATAGACAACATAGACAAAGCAACTGGCACCGAAGAAAAAAGAGCTCGCATTAAAGCTGAAGCTCTTACCTTAAGAGCTTACGCATACTCATATCTCGTGCAGTTTTATGCAAAAAGATATGATGCTTCAGCTAAGCCAAACACTCAGTTAGGTGTACCTTTAATGTTGTCTTCCTCTGATTCAAAAAAACCCAGGGCTACGGTAGAGGAAGTGTATGCTGCCATAGTGTCAGATCTTGATGCGGCGATGGCTCTTAATGTCGCCACAAGACCAAATCAAAGCCACATCAATGTTTGGGTTTCAAAGGCTTTACGTG
>DALYUO010000013.1:32992-33511 GCA_031981225.1 Pararcticibacter sp. | reverse complement strand
ATGCAAGACTATTCCAATGCAATAAAATATGCGAAAGAAGTAATAGACGGAGGCCAGTTTCCTTTAATGAATGAAGCGAGTTATTTGTCAGGCTTCAACGATGCCACTAAGCTTACGGAGTTTATGTGGGCTGCAATGCCGAGTTATGATCAGGGAGATACATTCGGATCATTCTTCGGTCAAATCGCTTACAATGCTAATACTTCATTTATGAGAGCTAATCCAAAAAGAATTAATTCTGCTTTGTATGATAAGATTTCAGCTACAGATGTTAGGAAAAAGCTATGGGAACCAGCTCCTACCGCAACAAATTTTCCTTTACCAGCAACTACCTTTGCAAGACAGCCATATATGAGTCGTAAGTTTTCTGTGAAAGAGGTTGGTGGGCCATCTCAAGGAGATGTTCCATATGTAAGATCGGCAGAAATGTATCTTGTTTTAGCTGAAGCTTACGCCAAATCGGGTCAAACGATTTTGGCACAGGATGCACTTTTGGAATTAGTGTCTAAGAGAGATGCT
>DALYUO010000013.1:27443-32982 GCA_031981225.1 Pararcticibacter sp. | reverse complement strand
AGTGCAGTAAAGTCAACAAATACTGGAGATGTTCTGGTTGACGAGATACTCGTTAACAGACGAGTTGAGCTTTGGGGAGAAGGATTTAGATGGCTCGATCTCAAGAGATTAAATCAGCCTCTAGACAGAACAGTTGTTCCTAATTATGTTTCAGCTTCTGTTGCTAACACAATGAAGTTTGCGGCAGGGGATATTAGCTGGCAGTTTTTAATTCCAAGGGCTGAGATGGAGTCCAATCCTTCATTAGAAGGCCAACAGAATCCTTAATATAAACGCCAAATCATTAGAGAAAAGAGGCTGTCTTAGAAAGGCAGTCTCTTTTTTATTTCAAAGCTTTCTTTCTCCATACCATAGCACGAAAAACATATGGGGATCTTGTCATATTTTGCTAAATATCGCAACTCTTTAAATATTCTCCATAAAGCGATGCACCGAGGAAATCAAGTTTTCTTTACTATTTTAAGAAATGTAGCTTTTTTACATAAAATATGATATTTTATGTAAAAGTTATGTGAGAAATTTGAAGTTTGTAAAAAAATCCACAACTTTATACTTTAATCATTAATTTAGAAAGAGCAAATGAAAAAACTTCTATCAAGTTTATTCGTCTTGTGCCTATTTGTATCTACCGCAATAGCGCAAGAGCGTATCGTAACAGGTACGGTAAAAGGAAAGGATGATGGCTTACCCCTTCCAGGAGTAAGTGTTAGATTGAAAGGGTCGACTACCGGTACCCAAACCGGAGCAAACGGACAGTTTTCTATTCGAATTCCAGGAAATAATTCAGTTTTAGTATTTACCTATATTGGTTATGCTTCCCAGGATGTTGCTGTAGGATCAAGAGGCGCCCTGAATGTAACACTCAGTTCTGATGCAAATCAGTTAACGGAAGTAGTTGTAACTGCTTTAGGTATTGAAAGGCAGAAAAAAGAACTAGGTTATGCTGCAACTACTGTTGGGAATGAGGCTCTAACAAGGGTAAATGCTGTAAATGTTGCGAACGGCTTGCAAGGTAAAGTGTCGGGTTTGAATGCGGCGACTGTTAGTAGTGGGGTATTTGAGAATACGACAATTAACCTCCGTGGTATTCGTTCTATGACGGGGAACAATAACCCGCTTTTAGTTGTCGACGGCGTGCCCCTGAAGATAGATTTCCTTTCTTCACTGAACCCTAATGACATCCAGAATATTTCTGTATTAAAAGGCGCTTCTTCGGCTGCAATTTACGGTCCTGATGCACGGAACGGAGTGATTTTAGTAACTACAAAGAAGGGATCAGAGGCTCCCTCTGTTACTATAAGCAATTCTACACAGTTCCAGAGTGTTTCTTTTTTCCCTAAGCTACAGAAGAAGTTCGGTACCGGATACGACGGTGAATATGTTCCATATGAGAATTGGTCTTATGGTCCGGCTTATGACGGATCGATGGTTCCTCTTGGCAGACAACTGCCAGATGGCTCCAGGGACTCTACGAGATACATTGGCACGGACGAGAGAGAAAACTTTTACAATACTGGAACAACGGTACAAACCGACGTTTCACTTTCCATAAAGGACTTTTATGTAAGCCTTCAGGATGCAAATGTAAAGGGGATAGTCCCTGATGACAAAAATCGTCGGACAGGACTTCGATTAAATAGTTCAAGAGAATTCGGAAAATTTAAAGCGGGCGTAAATTTCAATTATAGTCAGCAAAATTACAACGTTTTTGACGACGAGGGGATGACTAATTATTTTACTGGGCAGGGTACAGGTGGAAATGATGGTCTGTTTAATCAACTGATCAACACAGCTGCTCATATACCTTTGACGCGGTATAAGGATTATAAGAACGATCCTTTTGCAGAATACAGTACCTACTATAATAATTATGGGTTAAATCCATATTTTGCAATTGGAAACTGGAGACAAAAAGGAAAGCGGCAGGACCTCATAACCAATCTTGATGTCGTTTATAAACCTCTTGATTGGTTGAGTTTCACTTATAGAGCAGGCTTGTTGACCCAAACTATCGCTGAAAGATATACATCAGAGGGTGTAATTGCATCAAATTTTGGCCTTAGCCGTAACAAACAAAGTATTCCCGGAGCTTTAAAGGAACGGGCCTATACAGAAAACCGCTTATCTTCAGAACTTTTTGGAACTGTAAATAAGGAACTCAATGACGATTTTAAGATCAACGCCGTTTTAGGTACCTATGTGAGGCAGAACCAAAGCAGAGATACCCGAGTTGAAGCGACTTCCTTAGCAGTTCCCGGTCTGTATAACATTGGAATCAGAACAGGTATCTTAGACGGATCTTCTCCTGATTATACTTCACGTTTATTTTCTATTTACGGAAGCGCAGGTCTAAGTTACAAAGGATGGGCAAATGTTGAATTAACAGGTCGTAATGACTGGACCTCGTTGCTCAGCATTGGAAACAATAGCTATTTTTACCCAGGTTTAAGTGGATCTTTGGTGCTGACAGATGCGGTTGAATCTCTTAAAGATGGGAATTTCCTTTCTTATTTAAAACTGAGGGCAGCATGGAGCAAAACAGGAAATGCAGATATCAGTCCATATTTGTTATCCGCTTATTTCACCGAGCCGGTTTACACTGGCTTCCCATTTGGCTCGACTCCTGGCTTGACTGAACATAATATTTATTATAACAAAAACCTTAAGCCTGAATTTATTAACAGTACTGAGATAGGTTTAGAGTCGTCGTTCTTTAATAGTAGAGTGAATTTTGAAGCAACGTATTTTTATCAGAAAAATACAGATCAAATCGTCAGTGTAAGTTTATCAGATGCAACGGGATACGGAAGATACTTGAGAAATGCTGCGTCATTTAACAATAAAGGTGTAGAATTGGATTTAAATCTTACCCCATTAATTAAGTTTAATAATGGTGGATTTTATTTCAGAGCTAATGCTACATACAATACAACGGAGGTAACAAGTATATTCGAACAGGAGCAAGTTGGAGAACTCAACATTGGAGGATATGTAAGTGCAGGACAATATGCAATTGTCGGGGAGCCCGCTTTTATTATAAAAGCTACCGACTATGCACGTGATACCCAAGGTAGAATAATTGTTAATTCCACGACTGGATTACCTTCCGTTGATCCGAACCTAAAGAATTTCGGTCGCGTATTACCGAAGTGGATTATTGGCCTGAACCCTTCAGTCAACTGGAAAGATTTTAATCTTTCTGCACTCTTCGAGCATAAGGGCGGACATTTTGCATCTTTTTATGCTCTAGGTTCTGACATGGCTTGGACCGGTGTTTCTGAAGCAACTGCATATAACGATCGGCAGCCTTTCATATTACCAAATTCAGTTATTGCAGATCCGTCCAGCCCAGGAAATTATATTCCTAATACTACTGTTATGATTGGAGGAGACGGTAGTGAAGCGTATAATTATTATACGGGTGTATTCAGTGATGCTGCCTCTAATTTCATTGTAAGTGCAAATACCTGGAGATTAAGGGAACTATCTCTTTCATACGACTTGCCCAATTCTGTACTTTCCAAGCAAAAATTACTAAAAGGGTTGACTGTTTCGTTGGTAGGAAGAAATCTCTTTTTATGGGTTCCATCGGAGAATAAATTTATGGATCCTGACTTCAACAGTATGATTGACGATTATCCTAACACTTTTGGTAATATAAATGCTACTTCTAATCCTCCTGTGAGGAATTATGGATTTAATATTACAGCCAAGTTTTAAGTGAAAAGTGCAGTTGGATTTAAAAATTAAAAAAATGAAGAACAAGATATTTTTAACATTTACATTGCTTTTGCTCGTGCTGGCAGGCTGTAAAGAGAGCTTTTTTGATATTAACGAAAATCCTAATAACCCAGTAGGCGAAGTGGTGGAACCCCGTTTACTTCTCCCTAGTGTTCTGAATGCCACAGCTAAGAAGATGGCAGTCGACTATGATTTTCTTGCACAATGGATGGGGTATTGGTCGAGAGGTGCCGATTACGGCCAAAGCCTGCCTCTTGAAAGCTATAATCTTACAACATCTTATGAACAAAATAATTGGGTAAACGGGAATACTTCTGTGGCAAATCCTGCTATATCCTGGTACGACATTCTTAATGATGCGGATAAGATGGAAAAGAAGGCGGCAGAGTTGAACCAGCCTTTTTACGCTGCAGCAGCTAAGGTAGTAAAGTCAATTGGCTTTATGTATCTTGTAGATATGTATAACAATGTTCCTTATTCGCAAGCTTTTGATGTTGATAAATATATAACGCCCGAGTACGATAAAGGACAGGATATCTATAAAGATCTGTTGCTACAATTGGATGCAGCTAAAGATGTTTTTCAAAATAGCACTATAGAGCAAACTCAGCCATTGCAGGCTTCTGACATTATGTTTCATGGGGATCTTGCAATGTGGATACGACTTGTCAATACACAAAGACTTAAATTATTGCTCCGTCAATCGCAGGTATTGGGTTCTGTACCTACGTCAGAACTGAGTAAAATGGAAGGTGGCTTTCTAATGAGTGGTCAAACTGCATCTATTAACCCGGGTTATGCCAATAATAAGTATCAGCAAAATCCTTTTTATGCAGCCTTCTATCTTGATTTTACCGGAAGTGTAGCAGATGGATTTAATCGTGCAAATGTTTACCTGCTAAATAAGTATAGGGACAACAATGACCCGAGATATAAGTACGTTTTTAGAGCTGCACTGAATCCGGTGGATGATGAATATAATCCTGTAGAACCGGATGAAGCTACCGACGAACAGCTCTACAGAGGAACAGTATTTGGTGCTCGTTCAAACCCTAATATGGGATCGGTCAATCAATCTATGGTGGCTGGCCCAGGCCTCGTCGATAGCCCCACCCAAGATCTTTGGTTTTTCACTTCTGTAGAAAGTATGTTTTTGCAGGCTGAGGCTTATCAGCGTGGTTGGCTGACCGGTAAAACGCCTCAGACAGCATATAACGATGCCATAAGGGAATCTTTTTTGTGGCTTGGAGTTGATGATCCGGGCGCCCATACACAGGCTAACGCTTATATTGCTAGTGGTGCTTCGATTGTAGCTTGGAATAGCGCAAATCCTCTTCAGAGTATTATCACGCAAAAGTATATCGCTCTGGCTGGTATCAACAACTTTGAGTCGTGGGCGGATTATAGGAGATTGGGACTGCCTGCAGACGTTCCGTTATCTATTAATGCAAACCGTGGTAGTCGTAATATTCCTTTACGGCTGTTATATCCTCAAAATGAGTATAGCTTTAACGCAAAAAATGTAAACGCACAGGGGACCATTGATGCACAAACATCCAGAGTATTTTGGGATGTAAATTAATATTTTAAATATCACTGAGTTAAGCCGGCTAATAAATTTTAGCCGGCTTTTTTTTTGCCTAATGCAACCTTTAATTCCGTTTTCTCGTCTCTCTATAAAGATCAATAAGAGAAAAATCAACTTACACCCATTAAACTATTTAGAGATGAAAGCCTTATTTAATTTTTTTATTTTGGTGTTTGCGACTTCGGCGCTCACTTCTTGTTCTAAGTATTA
>DALYUO010000013.1:22237-27433 GCA_031981225.1 Pararcticibacter sp. | reverse complement strand
AGAAAGTGCGAATATTTTAAAGGACGAAAAAACGGGCGTTTTCAAATATGAAAACGATTCCATAAAGTTAACCTATAGCTTTTTTGGAGAGAACGCTCCGATTCAAATCGCTGTTCAGAATAAAATGACCATTCCTCTCTATATTGATTGGTCTAAATCTGCATTAATCCTAAACGATAAAGCGGTGAGTTATTCTGGAAATAAGGTGTCAATAGCGGGCACTTTTTCAGCGGACAGCTATTCTTTTTATCGAGGTTCAAGAAGTACTGATGGTTCTATAAACGCGTCAGCCGCTCTTCCTGAGGGCGTTACTTTTATACCTCCTGGTTCAATGATAGACCGAATTCCATTATACCTTACAAATTCAGGGTTTAAATCGTTGGCGGATAGCGCATACAAGGCTAAAGAATTTATATATCCAGCTCAAGGCGCTATTAAAGTGAAAGCTGCTTATTTTACAAAGGATAACTCGCCGCTTTCCTTTAAAAGCTATCTCACTTTATATACCACTACAGACCAAGTTATAAAACCGCTTGCTTTTCAACACGACTTTTATATTTCAAAGTCAATACGCACCCAGGCAAATCCTAAGAACGTAGCAGAATATCAAAATAGGAGTCCGGATCTCTTTTATACCCAGAAGACAACAGGATATGGAAAAGTGATTGGAGGAGTGGCTGTAGCTACTGCGGTTGTCGGTGCTGGTGCTATTGCTGGAGCAACTGAGGATGCTACCACTATATCTAAGTAAAACATTGTAAACTGTGGAATAGTGTTTAATTGTGCACTAGCTTTATTAGATTTTGCCGGTTTGAGAATTTTATTTTACTTCCTAACCTTAGCGCATAATTATTATCAATATGCCCTGCAGGGAAGTCAAAGCAAACCGGGTAGTCGTATTCTTTCACAAGGTTCATCACAATTTCGGGTACTGTCTGGCCGAAAGGGATGGCGTTGTCTTTTACATCTGTAAAACCTCCTGCTATCAGGCCTTTTAATTTTGCAAGTTTGCCGGCACGTTTTAGCTGCCAGAGCATGCGGTCGATGGAATAAAGGTATTCCCCTACATCCTCAATGAAAAGAATCTTATCTGTGTAATCCATCTCAGAGATGGATCCACCCATCATCACCAGTAGGGTCAGGTTTCCTCCTATCAGGACGCCTTCGGCTTCGCCGTCACGTCCTGATGTTTCGCTTTCATATTCATAGTGAAGGGGTTCGCCAAACAGGGCTTTTCTCAGCGACTCAAGTGAGGGCTTTGTAGCATCGGGGACATTTAAAGGCATCTGTCCGTGAATGGTCTGCACTCCACACGTAGTATGAATGTGACTGTGAAGTACGGTTATATCGCTGAATCCAACCAGCCACTTTGGACTCTGGCGAAAGTGCGAAAAGTCAAGCTGATCGATGACCCGGATGGTGCCATATCCTCCGCGGGCAGCAACAATGGCCTTTACTGAGTCGTCGTCGAGAAAACGCTGCAGATCTTTCGTACGCAGTGCGTCATTGCCTGCAAACTGGTGATAAGTCGCCGTAACTGTTTCTCCAATCACTACTTCTAGTCCCCATGATTCTAACAATTGTATGGCTGTGTTAATATCTGAAGGTAAGCTCTTAGCCGGACAGGTGATGGCAATTTTATCGCCTTTTTTCAGATATGGGGGTGCTATCATACGAAGTTGAAAGTTGTGGGTCGAAAGTTAAGAGTTTTTGCAGGCTTTTATGCAATACCACAATATATTTTTAATGTCTGATTTAAATAAATTTAAACGATATACTGTTACTTCCGCTTTGCCTTATGCAAACGGACCTCTTCATATTGGCCATCTCGCTGGTGCATATATTCCGGCTGATATTTTTGTAAGGCATCTTCGCCTTAGGAAGAAGGATGTGGTTTGGGTGTGCGGCTCGGATGAGCATGGCGCAGCGATAACCATTAAGGCTAAGAAAGAAGGAATTACGCCTCAGCAGATCATCGATAAGTATCATCAGCAGATAAAAGAGAGTTTCGAACAGTTTGGTATCGCTTTCGATATTTATCACCGTACCTCCTCTCCTGTTCACCATGATCTTTCACAGGAATTCTTCCTCAATCTTTATGAAAAAGGAGAATTCATTGAGAAGGAATCAGAGCAGTATTATGACGCGGAATTTGATCAGTTCCTGGCCGACAGATATATAACAGGTACCTGCCCGAATTGCGGAAATGAGGGCGCCTACGGAGATCAGTGCGAAAAATGTGGTACATCACTGAGCCCGACCGATCTCATCAATCCGAAATCGACCTTGAGTGGCAAGGCTCCCGTGTTAAGATTGACTAAACACTGGTACCTCCCCTTAGATAAATATCAGCCCTGGCTTGAAGAATGGCTTTTAGAGGGCAAAAAAAATAAGTGGAAGACCAATGTATACGGCCAATGCAGTTCATGGCTGAAGGCTGGTCTGCAGCCACGCTCTATGACCCGTGACCTCGACTGGGGGATTGATGTTCCCTTAGAGGAAGCAAAAGGCAAAAAGCTTTACGTGTGGCTCGATGCGCCTATCGGTTATATCTCTGCTACCAAGCAGTGGGCGGCGGACAACAATAAGGACTGGCAAAAATACTGGAAGCGTCAGGCGAACGAGGAGGATAATTCATGTCTGATCCATTTTATCGGAAAAGATAATATCGTTTTCCATTGTATCACCTTCCCTTCTATTCTTCATGCACATGGCGAATACATCCTTCCCGAAAACGTACCGGCCAACGAATTCCTGAATCTGGAAGGCGATAAGCTTTCTACTTCGCGGAACCATGCCGTTTGGCTGCACGAGTATCTGGAAGAATTCCCAGGAAAGCAGGATGAGCTTCGTTATGTGCTTACTTCCATCCTTCCTGAAACTTCCGACAGTGAGTTTACCTGGAAAGACTATCAGGCAAGGGTGAATAATGAACTGGTTGCGATCCTTGGTAATTTTGTGAACCGGGTGATGATCCTGATGCATAAGTATTATGAGGGCAAAGTTGAAGGTCCAGCCGAATTGAAAGACGAAGTTCTTTCTCATCAGATAGGGAAAGCGTACGATTCAATCCAGGAGAATATTGAAAATTATAAATTCCGGCAGGCGCTTTCTGACTTGATGGACGTTGCAAGGATGGGAAATAAATATCTTACAGATAAGGAGCCCTGGAAGACATTTAAAACAGACCCTGCGGCTACCCGGGAAGTGTTGCAGAACTGTCTTCATATCATTGCGCATTTAGGGGTGCTGGCTCAGCCATTTTTGCCTTCGGCCTCCAGAAAGATCTTCTATATGTTGAACCTTCCGGTTGATGCTTTTTCTTATGATGAGAAGATCAGCTTTGAAGACGGACATCAGTTGAATACGCCGGAGCTTCTCTTTGAAAAGGTTGAAGATGCGGTGATAGAAAAGCAGCTTGAAAAGCTCCTGAACAAAGCCCAGGAGATTGTTGCGGCGGTTGAAGTAAGCCCGGCTAAAGAAAATGTGAATTACGACCAGTTTTCGGCAATGGATATCCGCGTTGGAACTATCCTTGCTGCAGAGAAGGTTGCCAAGACCAAAAAACTGCTGAAACTTACCATAGATACCGGTATTGATACCAGGACTGTGGTCTCGGGTATTGCAGAATATTTTGAGCCGGATGCCATTGTTGGCAAGCAGGTAAGCATTCTTGTGAACCTTGAGCCAAGGGAAATTAAAGGAATTGTTTCAAAAGGAATGATTTTGATGTCGGAAAATCCGGATGGAAAACTTATTTTTGTAACTCCGGGCGAAAGCGCTGCTAATGGTAGTGTGATCCGGTAACAGTTGGCCCTGTAGTTCAACGGATAGAATAGAAGTTTCCTAAACTTTAGATATGGGTTCGATTCCCGTCGGGGCTACCAGAAAAGCCGCCAGTGATAAACTGAGCGGCTTTTCTTATAAATCGTTGTCAGTTTCGTATCCTTGTCGGCACCTCAGTTATGAGCTGAGCCACTCCTGATAAGTATGTTCATACATTTCGCTTGCTTTCTATAGTGTAGGTGAATGAATCTGCGCGATAGCATCCTACGTTGTATTCAATAGGATTATTGTAGATGTCAAACACATATCTTTTCCTGACCAGAATCGGAACGCCATGTTTAATTTCCAGTTTAGAAGCAATGAAGTTATCTGCTGCTGCTGCGCTTATCTCCTCTTTAGAGGTTTGTGCAATAATTCCGTAATCTGACTCAAGGATCTCGTAAAGGGGGCGGTTATAATTTTCGGATGCTGATAGAGGAATCAGCGGATTAAATTCTGACGTGAAATACACAAAAGGATGTTCTTTCTTCCCTCTTAAACGCTCCAGCCTCATCACTTTTGTTCCTTGTTTAATGTTGAAGAAAGCAGCCGCCTCCGGGGATACTTCGTGCCGGAAGATCTGTAATTCGAAATTATGAATCTCTATTCCCAGGATTCTCATTTCCTCCGAGAAACTTAGCCAGTTACTGGCGCCTGTGAAAATTCTCTTATTTTCGACACGTGTGCGTACACCTTTCTTTCTCACCAGCAGGCCTTCCATCACTAGTGTATTAATTGCCTGGCGTAAGGTGTTCCGTGAAATTTTTAATTGTTCAGACAATTCAACTTCATTTGGAAGAAGCTTCCCATTCTTATATTCAGGCTTATTAATCAGCTCTCTGATAAGTGTTTCGGCCTGTTTATGCAGGGGCGTATGACTTTCGTGGTTAATCTCAAGTATCATCTTGTTTACAAATGTATAAAAATACTGCAATCATATTTGTTTTTTATAAATGAAGACATATATTTGCTTCATGTCTAGTATGTATATACATATATGTATAAATGACTGAACATTTACGCCAATATATAAATGATAAGTTCATACAATAAAACACCATCGATTCAGGTAGACGGCTTTATTGCCAAGGGTTGGGACTCTATAATGCCCTTTATAGCCGTAAAAAGCGCAGATGCAAGCATCATAGCTATCGATTGCTACACCGGAATACATAGCAATGAATTAAAGCTGCAGGTTTCTCAATTAGAACATACGCTGTTTGTTGATACAAATGATCTCTTTATCTCCCAGCAAGATGCAGAGGCGCTGACAGCGCGTTTTATGACGGACGATACCTTGTTCGGATATATGTCTAACATTTCGTTATCAGAATATTTTGATCAGGCGAAGTTAAATGAGGTTCGTAAGGC
>DALYUO010000013.1:16873-22227 GCA_031981225.1 Pararcticibacter sp. | reverse complement strand
AATATGCAGCGCAATCGGCAGGGTTATTATATTCGGTTGCGGCGCGCAGTTAGTTACAAATAGCGATCTGCTTATCTATGCCGACATGCCACGCTGGGAAATTATACAGCGGATGCGCAGTCAGGAAGCAAAAGGCCTGGGGATAGATAATAGCAAAGAGCCGTTCTCTTTACAGTATAAACGCGGGTTATTCAACGACTGGCGCGTACTCGATAAGCATAAACGGTCTATTTATTCTTCCGTAGACTACTGGCTCGATACCGTTATTCCGAACGAGCCTAAAATGATTGATAAAAAGACATTTTATGCGGGAATGGATAAGGCGGCCAAATCGCCATTCAGGGTAGTCCCATTTTTCGATCCTGCTCCATGGGGAGGTCAATGGATGAAAGATGTATGTAATCTCGATCGCTCCAAATCCAACTATGGCTGGTGCTTCGATTGCGTTCCTGAGGAAAACAGCCTCTTACTCGAAGTGGACAATACTGTTTTCGAAATGCCTTCAGTTAACCTGGTGTATATAAAGAGCCGGCAGCTATTGGGCGGCCCTGTTGAATCGCGTTTCGGAAAGGAATTTCCTATCCGGTTTGATTTTCTTGATACGCTGGAAGGTGGCAACCTCAGTTTACAGGTGCATCCTACCACTCAATACGCGCAGGAGAATTTCGGACTGCATTATACGCAGGACGAGAGCTACTATATTATGGAAGCGGAGGAAGACGCCGACGTCTATCTCGGGCTAAAGACTGGTATTGACAAAGATGCTATGATCCGTGATCTGGAGAAGGCAGAAGAAGGCGACTTTACCTTCGATGCAGAGAAATACGTCAATAAGCTTCCGGTAAGGAAACACGATCATTTCCTTATTCCGGGCGGAACGGTGCATTGCTCGGGGTCAAATGCCGTAGTGCTTGAAATTAGTGCGACACCTAACCTCTTTACGTTCAAATTATGGGACTGGCAGCGTCTTGGGCTCGACGGAAAACCAAGGCCTATAAATGTACAGCGGGGAAAAGAAGTAATCGATTGGGGGCGCGATACGGAATATATACAGGAAAACCTGGTAAACCGGTTTGAGATTGTTGCTGAAGGAGATGGCTGGAAAGAGGAAAAGACAGGGCTTCATCGTAACCAGTTCATTGAAACACGTCGTCACACATTTATCAAAGCGGTAACTCACTACACAGACGAAAGCGTAAATGTTCTGAATCTCGTCGATGGCGAGGAGATCATAGTTGAAAGTCCTGTAAACGCTTTCGATCCTATGGTTATTCACTATGCCGAAACGTTTATTATCCCCGCTTCAATAAATGAATACACCATACGTCCACATGGGGCATCCGAGGGTAAAGAATGCAAGACGATAAAGGCATCAGTAAGAATTTAATTATCAATCCGCTACACAATGGATCAAGCACAATCTCAAAAGAAATTTGCAGTATTTTTCCCGGTCTTCCTCAGCTTCTTCGTGATGGGCTTTGTGGACATAGTAGGGGTAGCTACCAATTATGTGAAGAAGGACTTTGGCCTGTCTGACTCGATGGCCAACCTCATACCCATGATGGTATTCGTATGGTTTGCGGTATTTTCTATCCCGACAGTCCTTCTGATGGGTAAAATAGGCCGGAAGAAAACGGTATTGATATCCTTGTTTGTAACAGTGGCGGCTATGCTGGTGCCGTTGTTCTTTTATGATTATTTTGCGGTGCTGGTTTCTTTCGCGCTTTTAGAAATCGGGAATACCATCCTGCAGGTATCACTTAACCCCCTGGTCGCTGCTATAGTAAGCCGGGAAAAGCTCGCAAGCACACTTACGATGGGGCAGTTTATTAAAGCTGTATCATCTTTTCTCGGCCCTGTTATAGTAGCATTTTCGGCAAGCCGGTTGGATAACTGGCATTTAGCTTTTCTGATTTACGGTGTTGTCACTATTCTTTCTATTCTGGTTCTCGGTTCCTTGAAAATCAACGAATCGAACACATCAGAAACACCACAGAAAGCATCTTCTTTCAAGCAGCTTCCAGCCCTCTTTAACGACCGGTTCCTGGTATACTGTGTTATTGTTATCCTCTTGATTGTAGGTATAGATGTAGGGTTAAATACCAGTATTCCTAAGTTGCTGATGGAGCGCGTTGGTTTAGGTCTGGACGATGCAGCTTTAGGAACAAGCTTGTATTTTGCGTCGCGTACTATCGGGACATTTATCGGGGCGCTTCTTTTAATTAAACTCTCCCCTGTCAGATTTCTGCGCGTAACATTGGTTGTGGCGATCCTCGCATTTGCAGGCATGATGCTCTCATCATCTTTTTGGCCTTTGCTGGTACTCATTGCTGTTATGGGACTCGCCTGTGCAAATGTATTCTCTATTATCTTTTCGCTGGCGCTGAAGCATGACATGAGTCATTCAAATGAAATATCGGCTTTGATGGTAATGGGCGTTTCCGGAGGCGCATTACTATCTCCATTACAGGGACTGATCACCGATCAGTGGAGCTTCACATCTGGCATGTCCGTTATCCTTGTCAGTTTAATAATCGCAGGCGTTATCTCATTTAAATTCAAATCGTGATGTCTGTATACAACCATGATAACCGTATTGTAATGACTCTGGATGCCGGGGGGACGAATTTTGTCTTTTCAGCCATTCAGGCGAACAATGAAATAGTAGAGCCGATCTGTTTGCCTGCCTATCCTGACGATCTGGAAAAATGCCTGGATACCCTCATTAACGGCTTTTCACATATTAAAGATCTGCTACCGGCGATGCCTGTTGCAATCAGCTTTGCATTTCCCGGCCCGGCCGATTACAAAAACGGTATCATTGGAGACTTACCTAATTTTCCATCCTTTAGGGGAGGCGTCCCGCTTGGCCCCTTTTTGCAGGAGCATTTCAAGATACCAGTATTTATTAATAACGACGGAAATCTTTTCGCGTATGGAGAGGCCTTAGCCGGAGCGCTACCTGCACTTAACGAACGATTAAAGGCTAACGGCTGCGACAGGGTCTATCAAAATTTAATTGGCATTACTTTCGGGACAGGCTTCGGTTCGGGAATAGTTATCGACAGACGCCTGTTAACCGGTGACAATTATTGTGGAGGAGATGTGTGGGTATTTCGTAATAAGTTGCATCCCGGCAAAATAGCCGAAGAAAGTGTGAGTGCACGGGCCCTTGTCCGCGTGTACAATGAATTTGCAGGAACTAAGGATAGCTCGCTGACGCCTAAAGAGATATTCGCTATTGCAGAAGGTGAAAAAGAAGGGGATAAACAGGCAGCAATAACAAGCTTCGCTCAGTTTGGAGAGGTAGCCGGCGATGCAATCGCGCATCTGCTAACTTTTACTGACGGCATAGTAGTTATCGGCGGGGGTATTATAGGAGCAGCTAAATATATTATGCCATCCCTTATGAAAGAACTGCATTCCAGCCTGGCAACGTTCGACGGCAATACTTTCCCCCGCTTGCAAATGGATGTTATTGATCCGGAGAACGTCTGCCAGTTTGAACAGCTCATTTCAGATAAGAGTATACAATTGCCAGTGCCAGGTTCGAATAAAACAGTTAGTTATAACCCAAATAAAAAGACAGTAATTATGAAAACTCTTCTCGGGACCAGCAAAGCTGTGTCGCTCGGTGCATATTCATATGCTTTGAGTATGCTCGACAATTAGAAAACCAACAAGTATTACAACACCAATTAAAATCAAATTTCATGAAAAAATCATTGACTAAAATTTGTATTGGGGTCCTTTTGCACATATGTTTTTTCATATGTGGCACAGGAACCTATGCGCAGGATACCAGAAGCGTAGTTAGTGGCACTGTAGTAGATGCAAATAATGAAACCGTTATTGGAGCTTCTGTTAAGGAGAACGGATCGTCCAACGGAACGATGACTGATATCAACGGTCGTTTTTCATTAAAGGTGTCATCCATGAACGCAACGCTTACTATTTCCTATATCGGTTATAAGCCCAGAATCATTCCCGTTGCAGGCAAGAGAACATTAAAAATTGTTCTACAGGAAAGCAAGGTCGATCTGGATGAAATCGTAGTGGTGGGATATGGCACGCAAAAAAAGGTCAATCTCACGGGAGCGGTATCGTCTGTAAATATGAAGAACCTGGAAAATAAGCCGGTAGTGAACGTGGTTGAAGCCTTACAGGGAACCACACCGGGCCTCACTATCCAGCAAAGCAATTCGATGCCCGGCAGTCGTCCGGCCATTAATATTCGCGGTGTAAATACGCTGAATAATAACGATCCATTAGTGATCATCGATGGGATGCAAGGCGATATCCAAAACGTAAATATAACGGATATCGAGAATATTTCGGTTTTGAAGGATGCTTCTTCCACGGCCATCTATGGTTCGCGTGCATCAAACGGCGTAATTCTTATTACGACAAAAAAAGGAGCAAAAGGGGCGCCCCGTATCTCATACGACTACTCTTACGCCCTTCAGACCCCCACTTTTATGCCAGATATCGTTGATTCGTGGGTATATGCCGAACTAAGAAACGAGGCATTAGTGAACTCGGGCCGGACGGTACAATTTGGGGCCGAGCAAATAAGAGACTTCAGGCAAAATGGCCCTAATTCTAACTGGATGAAAGAGATTTATCAGTCATCTGCTCCTCAGCAATCGCATAACCTTTCCATTACCGGGGGGAACGACAAAACTACGTATCTGGTTTCTGCCGCTTACCTCGATCAGGCAAGCTTATTTCAGGGACCGGATTACGGACTTAAGCGTGGCAACTTTCGCGTGAATCTGGAAACGAATGTGTCAGATCGCCTTAAGTTCAATGTATTAGCGGCTTATACGCGTAATGGCATAAAAGATCATGCATATTGGACGGAGTGGTTGATCGAGCAGGCGACACGCATGCCTCCTATCTATCCGATTAAGGATGAAAACGGCGAATACACTTTTCCCGGAGGAAGTAAATCAAATGCTCTTGCCCGCCTTGAGCAAGGAGGCCTTCGGGAAAGCCAGAATGATGATCTGTCGGGAATTCTGAATGGTGAGTTTAAGATTATAGACGGTCTGAAATTAAGGGGAATGATCGGCGCTAAATTGTACAACAATCGCCTTAAAGAAAACCGTAAGGCGATACAAGGTTCCGGCGATAAAGAAAACCGGATGACCAATAGTTCGCAGCGTATACAGGAGATTACGAGCAACCTTATTCTCTCTTACGACAAAAAAATCGGAAGTCATAACATCAGTGCTTTAGGCGGGTTATCCTATGAAGGAAACACCGATAACCGGTTCAGTACATTCCGGGTAACGGACCGAAGTCCATATGACATCATGGGCGGAGAACAAACCTCCAATACAGGAAATCAG
>DALYUO010000013.1:15074-16863 GCA_031981225.1 Pararcticibacter sp. | reverse complement strand
GGAATGGTCAATCTATTCAGCTTTTTTCCGCCTCAACTACAATTTCAAGGAAAAATACCTGTTCGAATTCAATCTGCGCGATGATGCCTCTTCTAAATTTAAAAAAGGAAATCGTTCCGCATGGTTCCCTTCGGCATCACTCGCATGGCGTGTTTCCGAAGAGGACTTTTATCCCGAAAGCCTGAAAGGCATTATGCCAGGGGCTAAAATCCGGAGTTCGATCGGTCTGGTGGGAAATAATCGTATCGGAGATTACCAATATCAGGCAAATGTCAATGTTGGACAGGGATATAACTTTGGCTCAAATGTCGTTTCTGTAGCCACCTTCGACCCCTATAATGCAGATATAAAATGGGAGACAACGCGAATGTTCAATGTAGGCACCGATCTTGACTTCTTCAATAACGCGCTGACGTTCTCTGCCGACTATTTTATAAACGATACTTATGATATCCTCGTCGGACTTCCACTGCCGGGATTATATGGCTCCGCGGCCCCTACTCAAAATGCCGGCGAAGTACGTACACAAGGCTGGGAGTTATCAGGCAGGTATAACCTGAGAACAGGCAATGTAAGACACACACTTTCTGCCACTTTATCAGATAGCAAAAATAAAGTGCGCGATTTGAAAGGTTCTTACTTCATAAACGGGAGTGATGTTACCACTATTATTAAAGAAGGATATCCCATCAATTCATACTATGCTTACAGGTCGGACGGCTATTTTCAAAATATAGACGAAGTATCCGGAGGACCACATCTGGCCGGTATTACCCCTAAGCCAGGCGACATACGTTATCTGGATAAGAATGGAGATGGGATAATCAAAGATGACGACGACCGCTTTGTGTTAGGAAACAGGGAACCGCGCCTCCTTTATGGAATAAACTACAGAGCAGAATGGAAAAATCTCGACTTTTCGATGTTCTGGCAGGGAGTAGGGCAACGCAATGTCTGGTTAAGAGGTGAATCTGTGGAAGCGTTTCATAATAATAACGAAGGCCCCGTGTTCAATTTTCATATTGACCGCTGGACACCTAATCATCCGGACGCTTCATATCCGCGTTTGACTGTAGGCGCCGAATCGGCTAATAATGCAGCTAAATCAAACTTCTGGATTGAAAACGCAGCGTACCTCCGGCTTAAGAACGTTCAGCTTGGTTATACAATACCAGCAAAATGGACAAATAAGCTTCCCAATAGTCGCTTACGCATCTATGCAACGGTTCAAAATGCCCTGACTTTCTCTAACATGAAAGGCGGATGGGATCCGGAAACCACTGATGGTGGCGGACGTATTTATCCGGTAAACAGAACTTATTCTTTTGGACTGAATCTCAACTTTTAAATAGTATAACCATGAAAAGATATATTCAATCAGTAAGACATGGTATTGCAATGCTTATTGTACTACTGTCGGCAGTGTCCTGCCAGAAGCTCGATCTTGCACCGCATGATAGAGATACCGATCTGAATTACTGGAAAGAACCCGAAGCAGCGCTGTCTGCCGTGAATAAATGCTATCAAAGTATAAACAATGCTGATGAGGTGCTGTATTCCGATGCAATGACGGATAATGCTTATACGAAAGTGCCTAACACACATAATCAGGCCGTAGGTAACGGTTCCTTCTCAACCGCCGATTCGTATGTAGCCTCGGTATGGGATTACCGCTACTCCGGTATCCGCCAATGTAACCTCCTTTTGAATAATATTCAGCAGGTGCCCGGTTTAACCGATGAATTACGCAACCGTTATATAGGCGAAGCCACATTTATACGGGTATACC
>DALYUO010000013.1:11960-15064 GCA_031981225.1 Pararcticibacter sp. | reverse complement strand
TTCGAACTGTATTCGAAATTTGGCGACATACCCTACTTCACCAACGTTCTCTCTATGAGCGAAGCAAAGTCGATCGCACGTATGCCTAAAGCTGAAGTGGTCGATAAACTGCTAAGTGATTTATCAGCAATTATTGATAACAATTACCTTCCTGCTTCTTACGACGCCAAGAATACCGGGCGGATAACCCGCTGGGCTGCCATGGGACTCAAAGCCCGCATCCTTATGTTCGAACGTCGTTACGCTGAGGTTGTGCCTGTCACCAATGCAATAATCACGAATGGCGGTTTCTCCCTTTTCGGAAGTTATGAAGGCCTTTTTACCGTACAGAATGAAAATAATCCAGAGGTGATGTTAGATGTTCAATACCTGGCAGCAAACCGCGAACATAATATCCAATATCACTTTCTTCCTCCTTCATTAGGTGGCTACTCCCAGCTTTCACCTCTTCAGGAATTAGTAGATGATTACATAACTCTCGACGGGTATTCTATAAAGAGCGCTCCTGCAGGGAGCTACGATCCTGCCAGTCCGTTCAGCAACCGCGATCCCCGGCTCGCTGCAACAATTATTTATACAGGAAATTCGTATAAGAAGGCAGACGGCACTAATCATGTTGTCAATACGGGCAAGAATGTATCTCCTGATGGATATGGTTTTTCTTCAGATGCATCGGCTACAGGGTACTATATTAAAAAATACTGGGATAACAGCTACCGTGCGAATTTAATGTCGGGATTGAACATTATTCTGATGCGTTATGCCGACATCCTGTTGATGCATGCCGAAGCGTTGGCCGAGCAAGGTCAGCTGGATGCTGCACAATGGGACCGGACGATCCGCCCTATCCGTCAACGCGCCGGATTTTCAGATAGCAAAGCGCTTAATTTCCCCGGTTCTGCCAATCTGATTGATATCGTTCGCCGCGAACGCCGCTGCGAACTGGCACTCGAAGGCCTTCGGCATAAAGATATCGTCCGTTGGAAGACAGCCGAAAATGTGATGAACGGCTGGGTCCACGGCCTCTATACCGGAGATGTTACAGGAACGGATAATGGTTTTGTAAGGGTTGAAAACAGAAAGTTTGACCCTGCTAAACACTATTTGTGGCCTATCCCTCAAAAAGACCGCGACCTAAATCAGAATCTCACACAAAATCCAAATTGGTAACCATTATTATCAGATTATGAAAAAGTTACAAGTATCAATTATAATGGTTGTTTTGCTGGCATTCTTTGGCTGTAAAGATGATTACCAGCTGTCAACCGACTTTACTGTTCCCAGCGACTTGTCCGCGCCCAAGAAAGTTATATTGGATGTTACTTCATCCTCCCCTATCACGTTTTCATGGAGTGGTGGCGGTGCCGCCGATGGTTCGTATGTATTGTATGATGTGGTTTTCGACAAAAAGGGAGGCGATTTCAGCAATCCCATTCAAAAGCTTCCGGGAGACAACGGTGCCTTAACTAAATTGACATTAAGTCATGATCAGCTAAATAGTATTGCCCGTAAAGCCGGGATTAAGCCTGGGGAGACAGGGACATTGTCGTGGACAGTGCTGGCTTCCAAAGGAGGCGATGTGAAAAAAGCGGAAGTAACAAGTGATATTGAGCTTACCAGAGGAGAAGGGATTGATAATATGCCGGATGAGCTATATCTCCATGGTTCAGGTAACGAGAGTGGCGGAGCCAGTGGCCAGCCTTTCAGGAAAGCCTCAGAGGGTATATACGTGATCTATTCGAAGGTTTCGGGCAGCGGCGATCTGGAATTGAAAGGAACAATAGCGCAAGACGAATTCAGTTACTATCTCGATGGAACAAAACTCAAGGAAGGAGCCGGAGTTATCAAGTTGGCGCCCAGTGCAAACCCATACAGGATTACGGTAAACTTCAATACGCTGTCGGTTAAAACGGAGGTTATTTCAGGCGTGAGGTGCATCTGGGGAGCAACATTCGGCACAATCGGAAACCTCGCTTATATCGGAAGCGGGAAGTTTGAAGCAAGAAACAGTGCTATCAAGTTTATTGACCCAAGCAGACCCGACACAAATCCGCCGGGATGGCTGGGCTGGACTGAAGAGCGCTACTATTTCATCGCAAATATAGATGGAACCGATAAATGCTGGGGACGCATGGATGGTGTAAGTGCAGAAAGACCCTCGGGAAATGAGCCGTTGACATTCTACCAGTTAGGAGAGTTTTCATGGAGCCAATGGGACCATCTCTGGAAAATGAGCGGCGATCTGGACCTGAAGCGCGCTACAATAACCATCGACACCAACAAGGATAACCTTATGGTTCACCAGTTTTCTAATATAACAACTCTTTAATTCTATTCCGTTCATGTTCCGCGAAACAGGGACATGGACGGATCCTTAAAACAGATAAGATGAAAAAGTTAATTTGTATACTAATAGGTGCTTTTATGATGACCTCGTGCAGTGACGGCTCAGAGCCCTATATAAAGCCTGACGGCGGAGGCCCTGCTCCCGTCGAAACGGTTTATAACCATTTGAGAGCTAAAGAGATATTTGATCTGATCAATCAGTATTATAAGGCCGGAAATATGTTCAAAGAAAACTATCCTGCTCAGAGCGGTGATGCGGCGTACTCGTTCCTCTGGCCATACGATGCTATGGTAAGCGGCGCAGCACAGCTCCACTCGTTAGGATATAATGTTCGGTACACTGAAATAGTTGATGGGTATGAAAAGTATTTTGTGCCATCTGCCCATGGCAACAGCATTGGAGGATATGGTTCTTCCACTGACGGGAATAAGGGCGGAAGTACCCGTTTTTATGATGATAATTCTATTGTCGGAATCAGTTTGCTGGAAGCCTATAAGATTACACAGGATGTAACTTACCTGCAGCGCGCAGCCAGAATTGTACCTTTTCTTGAAAGTGGTATTGACAGCAAACTGGGAGGAGCATTATGGTGGAACGAAGATTTTAAATACAGTCAGGCATCGGCAGATGCCAATAAACCTGCCTGTGCCAATGGCTATGCTACTCTTTTTTTGCTTGAGTACTATAAAGTGTGCCCGCAGTCTGAAAAGCAACATATATTAAGTGTGGCTACAGGACTATATACCTGGATGCGGTC
>DALYUO010000013.1:2262-11950 GCA_031981225.1 Pararcticibacter sp. | reverse complement strand
GACGTACAACGCAGCGGTCATGGTACAAAATGGAATCCGTTTATCAGAAATTACCGGAAATCCTCAATATCTGGAAGAGGCTAAGATAACAGCGCAGGGTGCGTATGATTATTTCGTAAAAATACGTAACGGGATCTTATCATATACAGATACCGACCCCTGGTTCAACACCAAGTTATTACGCGCATATATTGACCTGGCACCCTTTGATGACAAAGCCAAAAGCTATATAGAAACATACTGTAATTTTATAAATAATGGCTATAATAAAGCCAGAACCCAGGCGGGCTTCTTTTACGAAGACTGGACTGGTGCAAAGCAGGGAAGATATTATTCCTTACTTATGCAGGCAGCAGTAGTGGAATCATACGGAGCCTTAGGTATGTATAAAAAGGAAAAAGTAAACTAAGAAAAGCAGATCCGCATCGTTATGATAAAAGTAATTAATCAAACCGCTTGTATATTGCATACTATGTTAAGAAAAACGTTCAGCTACTTCTTTTTATTGGCCGTCTTTGGTCAGTTGCTTTCATGTGCAAGTCTTAAACAAACGTCTGCACCGAAGCTATCAGATTATGTTAATCCGAACATAGGCTCTGTACACAGCCGGTGGTTTTTTTATACTCCTGCAGCAGTACCTTTTGGAATGGCAAAGTTAGGCGCTTCAACAAATGGGTCGTATGGAAATAAACAGGGCTGGGAAGCGGTGGGATATGAGGACATCCATTCGTCTATCGAGGGATTTCCAGTTTTCCACGAATTTCAGGTAGGTGGCGTGATGCTGATGCCCGTTGTTGGCGAATTAAAAACTACTCCGGGTACTCTGGAGCAGCCGGAAACAGGGTATCGCTCTCCTTTTAAGAAAGAGAACGAGTACGCTACGTCCGGATTCTATTCAGTTGCTCTGGATAAGTATAATACAAAGGTAGAACTAACGGCAACAGATCATGTCGGTTTTCAGCGGTATACTTTTCCAAAATCAGATGAGTCGTATATATTGTTCGATATTGGTAACCAGCTTGGAGAAAGCGGCGCAGTAAAAGACGCTTATATTAAGCTGGTGGACGAGACTACCATCGAAGGCTATGTCATTACAAAACCGGAATATGTTAAGAAGTATCAGCCGGATGCCGAGGTTAGTATGTACTTCTATGCTAAGCTTAGCAGGCCTGCTACTGAAGTGAAGGTTTTTAAAAGAGGCGAACAGCCGGTATCTCAAAAGGAAATAAAAGGGGTTGGCGCTTGTATGGCGGTGGCCTATAAAACTTCGGCAAACGAACAAATCACAGTGAAGATAGGCCAGTCGTATACCTCTGTTGAGAACGCTAAGCTGAACTATAATACTGAAGCCCTTAGCATGGATTTTAATACAGCTAAAAAGCAGGCTCTTAACAGGTGGAATGAAGCTTTAGGGCGGATAAAAGTTGAAGGCGGTACGCATAACGATAAAGTGAAATTCTATACCGGTTTATATCATGCATTATTAGGGCGGGGACTCGCTAGCGATGTTAACGGCGCTTATCCCAAAAATGACGGAACGATCGGACAAATCGACCTTGATAAAAATAAACAGCCTGTATATAAATACTATAATTCAGATGCAATATGGGGGGGATCCTGGAACCTTACACAATTGTGGGCTTTGGTCTATCCCGAATATTATTCAGACTGGGTGCAGAGCCAGCTGTTAGTGTATAAGGAAACAGGCTGGTTGGGCGATGGTATCGCTAACAGCAAATATGTATCCGGAGTAGGAACTAATTTTACGAGCCTGGCTATTGCTGCCGCCTACAATTGTGGTATACGGGATTTCGATTATAACTTAGGATACGAAGCTGCATTTAAGAACGAAACAGTGGGTAAAAACCGCCCCGCAGGCGCTGGTAAACTGGATGTGGGGGCATTTGTAAAACGGGGATATTGTCCGTATATCCCAAGCGACGACTATTTTATAACCAAGCAGGAAGAAGGGTCGGTATTTGGGGCCTCTCATACTCTCGAGTATTCATATAGTAGTTATGCGGTAGCACAGTTTGCAAAACATCTGGGAAAAGAGAACGACTATCAGCTGCTTTCTAAGATGGCTTCTAACTGGGAGAACCTGTTCGATCCGGAAATGAAGTTTATGCGTCCTCGCACCAGCGATGGAAATTTCCTTAAGAACTTCAAACCACTGGCTGCATGGGAAGGATTTCAGGAAGGGAACGCCATGCAGTATACGTTCTATGTTCCTCACGAACCCGGGAAGTTAATCAATAAGATCGGGCAGGAAACTTTCAATAATCGCCTCGACAGCATTTTTGTGCTCTCCCAAAACGATACATTTGGAGGTGGTAAAACAGTTAATGCCTTTGCCGGAGTGCATGCGCTTTATAATCATGGTAATCAACCGAACTTACATATATCCTGGTTATTCAATTTCTCGGGAAAACCCTATTTAACACAAAAATGGGTGCGGACAATCTGTAATGAATTTTATGGTACTGAAGGATTACATGGATACGGATACGGACAGGATGAAGATCAGGGTCAGTTAGGGGCATGGTATGTTATGGCCGGCATCGGGCTATTCGATGTGAAAGGCCTGACGCAGATTAACCCGGAATTCCAGATCGGGAGTCCCTTGTTCAGCCGGATCGAAATCAAGCTGAACAAGGATTACCATAAAGGAGACAAGTTTGTTATTGAAGCAGAAAACAATTCGCCCGGTAATATCTATGTTCAATCAGTCCTCAATAACGGAAAGAAGCAAAATTCCATATCTATTCCATTTGCAGATGTTGTAAGTGGCGGTAAGCTGAAGTTAAGAATGGACAGCAAGCCAAACAACGATCTGAAACTCTGAGATAGTTATCTCTCAAAATAGTGCTCACCAGCACCGACGTTAAAACTTTTGTATGATTTCCCCTGAGCATCCGGCACCCATATTTGGGCGGTGGTGTTCGGGGGAATTGTAACATCCAGCTTCAATTTATTGTCCTCTATTCTCCATTTACTGCTGATCGTGCCGTAGTCGCTGTCGTACGATCCTTCTGCCCATGTAAGCTTGCCGCCAATAATGGGTTTGATGATAATCTTTTTATAGCCTGGGGCGCCAGCCTGAATACCTGCTATGTTTTTATACATCCAGTCGCCTATAGCGCCATAGGCGTAATGGTTATAGGAGTTCATGCTGGGCACCTGAAAGCTGCCGTCAGGCTTTATACCATCCCAGCGTTCCCATATGGTGGTAGCGCCCATCTTAACCGGATATAGCCACGAAGGATAAGTTTCCTGCATCAGTAAGTCGTAAGCCACGTCGTTATGGCCAAACTTCGTTAACACGTGACATAAATACGGCGTACCTAAAAAGCCTGTGGTCAGGTGGGTACCATAATCCCTGATATTGGCAACCAGCCTTTCTGCAGCCTGCGCTCTTAAGTTTTCGGGCAGCATATCAAACTGGAGGGCCAGTACATAAGCAGTTTGCGTTGACGATACCAGTCTTCCGCTAGGTGTAAGATATTCGTTCACATATGCTTTTTTGATGTCGTCCAGCAGCAATGAATATTTCGCCTGATCGTCCTTCTTGCCAAGCACTTCCGCTGCGTTTATTAACAGCTGCATAGAATGCGCATAAAAGCATTGTGCGATCATATATTTATCAGTTACCGCAGCACGACCATCATTATCATCGTCGGGACGGTAAAATAACCAGTCGCCGAAGTGTGACCCGGTATTCCAAAGGTTTTTCCTTGACCTCGAACTGATAAAATCTACCCAGGCCTTCATACTTTCATATTGCGTTTCGAGTATACGTTTATCGCCATAGGTATCATACATCCCCCAGGGGATGATAGTGGCAACATCGCCCCAGCCAGCAGCGCCTGCGTCACCAGGATTTAAAACGTCGGGCACTACGAAAGGGATACTCCCGTCTTTATGCTGGTCTGCCTTTACATCCTTTAGCCATTTGGTGAAGAAGCCGCTTACATCCATGTTGTATGCAGCCGTATAGTAAAAAGCCTGGGCATCACCTGTCCATCCAAGGCGCTCATCGCGCTGCGGACAATCGGTTGGCACATCCACGAAATTCCCTTTCTGCCCCCAGGTTATATTGTGTTGCAGTTGGTTAAGCAGTGTATTGGATGTTTTGAAGGTGCCGGTAGGCGTCATTTCAGAGTGGAGTACTACTGCGGTGAGATCCTCAGGCTTTAATTCCTGCGGATAACCCTCTATCTTGACATACCTGAATCCCTGGAAACTGAAATGAGGAGAGAACACCTGTTCCTGATCCCCTTTAAGATAATAAGTATTCTGTTGCTTGGCCGAACGGAGATTGTCGGTATAGAAATTTCCGGCCTTATCAAGGACTTCAGCGTGACTTAAGGTAATCCTGGTATCCGCCGGTCCTTTTGTTTTAAGTTCAACCCATCCTACGAGGTTCTGACCGAAGTCGGCCACTATCTCCCCTTTAGGGGTTTTAATTATTTTTACCGCAACAATTTTTTCGTGTTTACGCACTTCCGGTCCGCTCATGCCGACCAGATTAGCGTAGCCATAATCCATTATCCGCACCGCACGCCAGTCGCTCCCTTCGTTATACGTTGCCTGGGTCCATCCTGCCCGTTCTTTTCTTGCATCGTAAATTTCACCATCATAATGGCTCGATTTCAATAAGGCGCCATAAGCGGTTTTCCAGCTATCATCAGATATCAAAGTTTCACTGCTGCCATCTGTATACTGTACCTGCACCTGCATCAGCAGCGCACGCGTGTCGCCGTAAAAGGAAGAGCGATCTGCGAATGCAACCCGTCCCTTGTACCAGCCATCCGCCAGTATAGCCGACAGAGCGTTGGTCCCTTTTTTCAGTAATGCCGTTACGTCGTAGGCCTGGTATTGCAAATGGTCTTTATAACTAGTCCAGCCGGGAGTGAAGTAAGCATCCCCTACTTTTTTGCCATTTATATAAGCTTCGTAAAGACCCCTTGCGGTAATATATGCTGTAGCCAATTTAACCGTTTTGCTCAAATTCACCGTTTTTCTGAACATCGGGCTAGCCAGTGCAGTATCCTTTTCAGGCACAGAAATCCATTTTGCCTTCCAGTCGGAAGCCTTTAGTCCCATTTGCCAGAACTGAACTGAGCTCCATGGCGATGTATTTCCCTGGTTGTCTGTTACTCTCACCTGCCAGTAGTACCGTTGGCCCGGCTTTAGTGCAGTCCCATCGTATTCTACCAATACAGACTGGTCGCTGGTTTTTGTACTATTCCAAAGCAGGTTTTTTCCGGATGAAGTGGCTTTCGCATCTGTCCCTACCCTGATCTCGTAAGACTTCTGAAGAATATTTTTGGCAGTCGACGCTAATTTCCAGCTCATTCTGGGAATAGCAGGTTCTACCGAAAGCGGATTTACCTGATGTTCCACCTGTAAATCAGTTACGCTTAATTTCTGAGCGGAAGCAGTAAGATTAAAGACAACCAACATAATCGTGGCGCTTGTTAAAATAGAGCAGAATTTCATCATTAAAATTGGATAAGTAAGTTTGTTATGCGGCTTATTCTTAATTGTTAATCGATTTAGCAAAAATATTCATTTTTGTTTGCAATTTTTAATAGAATTAGATAAGAGACCTAATTAACAAAGGGTAACCGCTCTGTAAGAATATAATATGACAAGTGATTTAAATCGTCATATTATATTCTTACTTTTGAATAATTAATGTCATATAATAGCTTTACTATGGCGAGGACAAAACTACAGATTCAGCACTTAAGTGCAAAAATGCTACAATTTTCTATTCTTCAGAGCATAGCCATTCCTCCCAACGGATGGATCAGAGCCATACGCACTGCATTAGGCATGTCTATGCAACAATTGGGGAATAAACTGAGTGTCACGAAGCAAAGCGTACAAGATATAGAACGACGGGAGAAGGACGGTTCTATTACAATTAGATCTCTTCGGGAAGCAGCGAACGCACTGGACATGCAGCTCGTATATGGCTTCGTCCCTAAAGACGGTTCGCTTGAAAAACTCATAGAACGAAAAGCGACGAAACTCGCCACTCAGGTAGTTATGCGTACTTCGAATACAATGAAATTGGAAGATCAGGAAAACTCGCGCGAGCGTATAGAAAAGGCCATCCAGGAAAGAGCCGCTGAACTTGCAAATGAATTGCCCAAAATTTTATGGGATTAGATTTTCAGTACAATATTGGCCAAACTCCGTTAGATGCCGACGAAATAAACGGATTGCTCATTGATTCCATATCTACACGTAGCGAACTTGACGAGTTCGAACAACAGAATATTGAGCAGGCCATGCAATGGGTCCTTACCCGTTCTTTAAAAAAAGAACAGATACTGACCGAAGCATTTGTTAGCCAACTGCATAAACGTATGTATGGTGACATATGGGCATGGGCAGGAAAGTTCAGGAATACCGAGAAAAACATCGGTATCCACAGTTGGAAGATTCCTACAGAACTTCGATATCTTTTAGACGATACTCTGTATTGGATTAACCACAGTAGCTATCCAATGGACGAAATCGCTGTACGGTTTAAACATCGTATCGTGAGCATTCATTGTTTTCCAAACGGGAATGGCAGACACAGCCGCCTTATGGCGGATATCATCGTCGACAAAATATTCAAAGCGCCTGTATTTACATGGGGAGCGGCCGACCTCGTTCACAAAGGTAGCGCACGCATGGCTTATCTTGCTGCAGTGCGGGCTGCTGATGCTGGAGATCTAGGCCCTTTACTCACTTTTGCACGTTCGTAATGATATGACGCGCCACCGCATTTACAAGCTACAAGATAACCTTTTATTTCCGTTCATCTGCTCAGGGCTCAGTCCATCAAAATCTTCAAGCAGCCTGCTGTTTGCTTTACGCTGATACTCTTCCATCAGCCCATTCAATTCTTCCATAGTCAGTTTGCCACTCCCTGCATCCGGATGTGCCGCAAAGAAAGAATTCATAAAGACGCCTGCTATTCCCATATTTAACCTGTTCTGGAAGTTGCAAAGTAATAGTTAAGCGGCAATATTTAATTAGTAATGGTGTAGGGGAGGCGATTTTTGTTATGCAATAATTTTTTCTACCTTAGAATCATGAAAACCAACCTGATCTGTCGCATTATAAACCTGAACGTTGCGTTCATCCTTTTGTCCTTTATTTTTTCAAATTGCAGTAGCCCCAAGGGTGCGGATGCCCATGGATCCGATACGGCTTTCGCTGACACAGCATCAGCAGATACCGGAGTTACTTCTTCCCCGCAGCCTCCTTCGAATGATACTGTTGCGCTAACAAATCTGGTTAAAAAGCTATTAAAATGGCATGAAACATCGGGGAGAGGATTTGAGGGTTTCCCTCCTCTAAAGAATAAAGCTACAGATACAACGTACTCCGGGATCGACCTGGCAGGAAATAAAAAGGCGATAGAGGAACTTAGGGGAATGGGAATGTTTGCGGAAAGCTTTTTGAGTGATTATCGCAAGATAGCTGTTCGAATGGATAAGGAGCTGCGTGATGGCTCTTCGGAGTGGCGCGAGGGTGAGATCCCCACTTTTAGCAAAGATGTCAATGAGTGGTGTAACTGTCAGGATTCGCCTGTTGATAATTATTGGAACATCATTAAGCTTACTGATGTAAAAATCAATGATAATAAAGCCCAGTTTAAGTGGACCTGGGGGGATGATTTTTATTACAATGTAAGAGCTATCAAGGATGCCGGGAACTGGAAAATAGCCTATTTAGAAGGCTTCGATATGAATAATTACAATTGGGGCTGGTGGAAAAAGAATAAGGAGAAGTAATGCTTCTGTCCTTTCTGCGATTCCGACTATTTCGGTTCACCAGAATAGAACAGCTAAACTAACTTTTGTATCAATCGGGCCGTGACTTTCGTATGGACAGAAAAACCATTATGAAACCCCTCATCCTTGTATCTTTTTTCATTGTTTGTAGCCTTTCCTTGTTTGCTCAAAAAACAGAGTATTCCGTCCATGTCCAAACAGGTCTTTTTAATTTCGGTGGAAAATCGGCCGAAAAGAGTTCATCTCTAAATGGCAATTATGCCAATAATCCTTACGGGACCGGAAGTTCCTTCTCTTATGCTTTTTATTTGCAGCTTCAGAGAATAACAAAGAGAAATACTATTTGGGGTCTGCAGTCCGGATATGAATCTCTTGCCAGCAGGATAAAGATTGATAGAATACTTTACCTAGGCGCTCCTGCGAGGGAGGGAGATTTTGGCCATACCTCTTTAAGAAACCAATTTATACTTGTACACCCTTACGTCGGGCATCGGTTTAATTTTGGAATTCCTCTCGACATCTCCGTGGGCCCTGATCTTGGCATCGGATTAAAAAGCATGGAGAAAGGAAAAGTGCCGGATGCTAATTTTGTGATAGACAACGAAAGAGATATCCCAGCCGTGGATGCCCGTATTCGAATCAATGCCACCGCTTATCATAAAAGTATGGGGTTTACAGTGGGGTACTCCTATGGAACAATTAATTATCAGGCTAATATGATTGGGGCCGAACCAGAAACTTACTCCCGGTTTTTAAGGATTGGTCTGAGCTATAAACTTCCTTTTTAGCATTGCCCACTGCTCCCCCGTGGATACCTCGCCTTCAGCCATGTTTCGTTTTTATTGCTGCAGTTAAAATAGAGTTATCTTTGCGCGATGAAGAATCAGGTGAAAGGTGGTCCTTATTTGCTGCTTCCCGCGGTTATTGTGGTGATATCTTTTCTCGCAGTTGCCTTTTTTATCAATTGGAGGCTAGGCAAATCGGCGGAAACAATTGGCGGAACACTAACCGCCGGAGTTCAACGGCATAAGGAGGTTTTTTTTCGAAGCAGGTTTAACGAGCTTCTCGATAAAGTAGAATTAGCCCGGCAGACCGCCTCGCAGGAGCTAAGAAACGGGAAAGAACCAGAACTATTCAAAACCATTCTTTTTTCCGACCCCATTATCAATCACATCTGGTATGCTTCTGAAGGGAAAGGAGAAAGTCAGTTTGCGTCGCAGAGCCGTAAATCGGTGGCGGCTATCAGTACAATTAACGATAATAAGATAAGAGAGCGGATATCGGAGGCTTTAGCATCCAAAGACTCCTATAGTGATTTAGTAAAAGATAACGGCTCCGTCAGATGGATTTATGGTGTAAAAGCGGTTAATCCCCACACTAAAGCAGCTTTTTTTCTTGGCTTTAATCTGGATATGCGTGAGTTACAAAAGTATATGGAAGAAGCGGATCCGGAAGGTCAGGCCTATGCGTTTATAACCGACGAAGAGGGTGTTTCTATCTTCTATCCCGATCAAAAGCTCATTGGAAAAAGGGTTCTAACACCTGGAGAACTCCAGTTTGTAAAGTCGGATTCCGCTAAAGTGAATTTAATGGATACTGTAGAGTCTGATTTTTTAGGTGTTCGGGTGGTAAGAAAGTACTCTTCTTTTGCTGTAGCTGGGCAACCCTGGCTATTTATTGTTGATACACCCACTTTGTTAGTAGACGACGAGATAAATTCTATATCCAAATACTCAGCGCTTCTGGGCTTGTTCTCCCTGGTTGTGATCATGATTACGGGAGCATACAGCCAAAGGAAATGGCTGAAGGAATTCTTGCTGAGGCAGAGTGCTGAGGACGAACAGCAATCGCTGCTCCTGGAAAAACAGAAATTGTTGCTGATGGCA
>DALYUO010000013.1:0-2202 GCA_031981225.1 Pararcticibacter sp. | reverse complement strand
TACGTGTTAAATGAGTTTCCCGACAGCCTGTCTTCTGTACAGTCGGAGATTGATTTTGCCGAACAGTATACCTACCTGTTACGCGTGCGGTTTGGCGATGCACTCAAAATTCAACATACAGATATCGATATCTTCCATTTGCAGGGGAAGCTTCCCTTTATGGCTATTCAAACTGCAGTAGAAAATGCAGTGAAACACAACGTCGTTTCAAAAGAGCAGCCTCTTACTATTTCGGTCAGAAGCGATGGAGATAAAATCCTTGTTGAAAGTGATTTCCAACCACGGTCAACTCCGGCAGACTCGGGAGGGTACGGGTTAAATTATATTCGAAGTATTTATGATCATTATAAAATTGCCGGGTTTTCCTATAAACAGGACGGAGATGTTTTTATATGCTCTTTTCCGGTCATTCAACAATCAAATATTCAAATTGATTGAAAATTTGCTCCCTCAAAATGCGTGTTCACACCGGAAAACAGCGCTTTCGTTCGGTATGATTTTAAGATAGGTCGATTTTAGGTGATATTGGATGTGTGATTTTCGGGATAAACAGGGCGCACAACGTCCTCTTCATGGGTTTTTTTAAGGTAATTCTCTTTTTGTTCCTGGTATTTTCTTTTTCTGCAGATATTTTCGCGCAAACGAAAAATAAATCGACCGTAAAGCCGGCAGAAAAGAAAACAGAGGGTCGTGCTGACAGTGCCAATGCAGATAAAAAGGGCAACAACAAGTCGTATAAAGAGCTTTTGAAAAAAGCAACGACAATAAAGGGTATTTTCGACATACACCGCGTTGATAACGACTTTTATTTTGAGATCCCTCTCCGCTGGATGCAAAGAGACTTTCTGCTCGTAAATAAGATCTCTTCTGTTCCGCTTTCCATTAACGAAGCAGGGATCAATAAAGGGATGAATACCGAGAATAAAGTAATCCGCTTCTCTCTCAACAGGAGGGCCGGAACAGTTTGGGTAAAAACCATTGTTCCAAGGGTAGAATCGCCCGCATCTGATAGGATCACGCTGTCGGTGCAAGAGAACTTTACGGGCTCGGTTATCGAATCATTTAAAATAGAAGCTTACAATACCGATTCTTCTGCCGTAGTGGTGAAAGTGAACCGCGTGTTCGATGGTACGGAAAAAAGCTTTAACGATGTATTTAACGATATCGGACTTGGAACGAGTGCGAAAAGTTCTCTTTCGGCCATCGAAGATATTAAAACCTTCCCCCAGAACCTGGTCGTAAAATCATTACTAACGACTTCAGTAACCGAGGGAAATAACACCATGCCGGTAAGTGTGAAGGTCACAACGAACGTCCTTTTGCTTCCCGATAAGCCGATGACTCCTCGCTTCGGCGACAAGCGAATCGGCTTCTTTACCACGCCAAGGTGGTACTTTTCGGATAAACAGCAGCAAATGGAGTCGCGCGAGCTCATTACGCGGTGGCGACTGGAGCCAAAGCCAGAAGACAGGGAGCGATATAAAAGGGGCGAATTGGTTGAACCAGTTAAGCCGATAGTTTTTTATGTTGATCCGGCAACCCCCCCTCAGTGGGTAAACGCGATTAAGGCGGGTATCAACGACTGGCAAAAGGCTTTTGAGCAGGCAGGATTTAAAAATGCGATACAGGCAAGGGAAGTTACCGACACAGCCGACTTTGATGCTGACGATGTCAGGTATTCTGTTGTAACCTATGCAGCATCTCCGAAGTCAAATGCCATGGGACCGTCGGTAATTGATCCGCGTTCCGGCGAGATCCTCGAGTCCGACGTAATCTGGTGGCATAATGTAATGACCTCGCTGAAATACTGGATGCGGATCCAAACAGGATCGATTGATACTGCGGCAAGCGCCAGGAATCTTTCGTCTGCACTGATGGCTAATGCTATCCGCTTTGTATCGTCTCATGAAATAGGGCACACACTTGGGCTAAAACATAATATGGAAGCGTCATCAGCATTTCCGGTTGACTCGCTTCGATCGTCTTCTTTCACTGCCCGTATGGGCGGCACGGCTCCGTCTATCATGGATTATGCGCGTTTCAATTATGTTGCTCAGCCGGGAGATGGAGTACGGAACATTAACCCGCAGATCGGCGTATACGACCGGTATGCCATTGAATGGGGTTACCGGTGGCTGGATGCGGGCGACCCGCACAAGGAGCTGCCTCTACTTCAGAGTTGGATCAGGCAACATGAGAACG
>DALYUO010000012.1:43639-45143 GCA_031981225.1 Pararcticibacter sp. | reverse complement strand
AATCGCTATAAGCAGCAGGGTTCCATTGTGCTCCTTCTTTCGCGGCTTCTTTAAGCCGAAAATCCAGAGTATCGCAGATGGCGCTTACTTTGAACTGCGTATTCAGTTCTTTCATGGTGTGCATTATCCCTCTTCCACGATCGCCGGTACCGATGATCCCTACATTTACAACGTCAACTGCGTTATCGTTCAGGGCAAAGGCGGCGGCCATTTGGTTATGCAACAGGAGCCCACCGGTCAATACTCCTGCCTGCTTAATAAAATTTCGTCTGATCATTTTTATTTAGTCGAAGTTCTCAATACTTAAAAACTTTCCCACCTGCGAGAACTTCCTGTGTTTTTTCATCAAAAGTAACCTTTTCACCAGTCCTTACTGCTGCATTGGTCATAATCGTAGCGATTGAATGGGTATAACCCGCTTCCACTGGTGCGTTCGGCTGTTTCCTGCTGCGAATGCATTCCATCCAGTTCCTCATATGTCCGGATGTGAGCGGATCGGCTCCGGTATTCGCTGATGTGGCTACTTTCGGAACATTAGCCGAAAGATCGATCTTTGGAAGAAGGTTAGGCTGCATTTTCATTGCTGCTGCTTCACGCTCCTGTAAACCGCCATTAGGAGATATCTTGTTTGTCATGAGATTAAGCTCGCCACCGTTAGAGTAATATACCTCTCCTACGCCACCGCTCTCGTTCTGCATCCTGGAAGTAAACACTACCTGGAATCCTGAACTAAGGTCGTCCAGAGGACCATAATCGAAGACTGCAGTGGTGGTATCCCAGTTCTTCCGTCCATCCTTCCAGGTGTAAATACCACCATTGGCCACTACGCTGCGGGGGTGTTTAAGACCGCTGAACCAATGTACTGTATCGATCTGATGCGACATCCACTGCCCCGGCATTCCTGAAGAATAGGGCCAGAACAAACGATACTCAAGATATTTACGGGGATCCCAGGTGTCTGCCGGACGATTGATAAGGAACCTCTTCCAGTCAGTATCTTTTTCCTGTAACTGAGCTACAAGATCAGGACGACGCCATCTTCCAGGCTGATTAACATTCCAGACGAGGTCGACAGCTGTTATTGGACCAAATTTTCCACTTTTGATAAAGTCGTGAGCCGCATGATAGTTAGCGCCGCTCCTGCGCTGTGATCCGATCTGAACAATTCTATCAGATGACTTCACTGCCTTGAATGCTGCACGGTTATCTTCCATAGTTTCAGCAAAAGGCTTTTCTACATAGGCATCACATTTGGCTTTTATAGCTTCAATGGTATGGACGGCATGCTGAAAATCAGCTGTACTGATAATAACAGCATCTATATCCTTAAGGCTATATAGTTCTTCGTTATTGCGACAGGCCGTTATATCATGGCCCAATTTCTCCTTCAGGTAGCTAACGCCCTTATCTCTTCTCAGCGACCACAGATCCGACAATGCTACCATATCGAAGTTCAGTTCCTGGCGATGGTTTAAAAAGCTTGGGAGCAGCGTATCTTTAAACC
>DALYUO010000012.1:28898-43629 GCA_031981225.1 Pararcticibacter sp. | reverse complement strand
TGGCACCAAGTATCCTTCCATAACTTTTTGCGCTGAAACCAAAAGTTCCTAAATAGGTGCCAGCCGCAGCTATGGCTGACTGCCGGATAAAATCTCTGCGTGTGTTCATGTCTAATCTGCTTTGTCTATAATTAATTCTAAGGTCGTTTCGGATGATATGATAATGGTTGTTACCACTTTGCCTTTCATACTCGTTCCAGTTTACAGAGGCTGAAGTTGAGAAAAAAAAACAAAGGCATCAATTTAATAACGCAGAATTTTTACGGAAACGTTTTCGTAATGAAAATGATAGATAAGCTCCGCTGAACCGATTTAGCGATATTAATAATCTACATACTGCTGGTAAACCTCCTGCATGCATGCTTTACCGTATTTTAAAAGGAGTTTATCTGACGAAGTATTAGTAGAATCCTTTCTGAACAGAATATTGTCGCCTACAATATCATAAGAGATTGCTTGCTGAGGGCTTACAAATCCAAGACCATGCTCCCAGTTAAAAAAGGCAAAACCGGCAACTGCAGGATTTAAAAGATCTTTACTCCAGGTGTAGGCGTCTGATTTAATTGCGACCTGGTTAAGTAATGTTGCGGCAAGATCATTCTGGCTCCCTGCTTTTTCAATTTTCACGCCCCTGAATTCGGACTTGATTACTTCGCCAAAAAATAAAAGGGGAATGCGGTATCGCTGCGGATCAAATATTTCAAGATTAGTCCGGGGCAGATAATGCCCATGGTCTGCAACGATAATAAACAAAGTATTCTTATACCAGCTCTGTTTCTTTGCCTCTTTAATAAAAGCGCCAAGGCAGGAGTCGGCATAGTATGCAGTGCTCCTGAACTTATTTTCAATTTCTTCCCCTTTAAAACGAGGCGTTGAGGGCAGCTCAAAGGGCTCATGATTAGTCAGTGTGAGCAGGGTCGAAAAGAAAGGCGTTTTCGCTGTCTTCAAATCCGACAACATTTTCGTATAAACTGCACCATCATATGCGCCCCATTTTGAATTCATATCTTTCAGATTGAAATCACTTTTATCAACGATCGTCTGATAATTGTGACTCAACAAATATGATCGCATGTTAAAGAAGCGGCTTTCTCCTCCGTAGAAAAAAGATGTAGAGTACCCTTTACCCGCAAAGCTTTGCGACAGGGCGGGAATCTTTACCTGCTTGCTGTTCTCCTTCATGATACTACGTCTTCCCTGAGCCGGAAAAGCGCTTAAAACAGCTACTACACCTTTATCAGTGCGGCCTCCTGAAGCGTAAATCTGATTAAAAAACAACCCTTCAGAAATCAGTTTTTCAGTTTGGGGAGCTACATCTTTTTCACCGTCAAGACTTTCTACTACATTGCCCGTAAAGCTTTCCATGATAATGAGTACCACATTGGGAGTCGTAGTGTTCAACACCCCGGTAGTTTCTGTATTTGGTTTCGAATACAATTCCTTAACAATAGCTCTGGCTTCCGATGGACTATAATACTTAAAAGGATTGCTGTTATTGTATTTGGTATTTAGAATATCATGCACAAGGCTCCATTCTGTATTAACCGCAGCATAATTTAGCAAAGGCTTTAGCGAAAAATAAGCCATGCTTTCGTTCATCGGAGAGAGTTGCCAGCCTCCTCTGATAGCGAGGAAATTAAATCCAAGCATCAGCACGGAAAGAAGTAGTCTGATCACAAAGTTTCCGCCTCTGAATATTTTGTATTCAATAATGAGTCGCGACAAAAAGATCCCGGCAGAGGCAAGGATGACAAAGATAAACAGCGAAAGGAATACAGGAGATGACTCGCTGCTTGAAAAAGCTTCTGCTGGTGACCCAAAGGCAAACTCAAGGGCTCTGAAATTAACTTTTGTTCCCCACTCGCGGTAGATATTGAAGTTCACCACTGTCAGAAAAGAAAACAGTCCTACTAATAACCAGTTATATATCTTTAATATTTTTATCGGAAAATTCTTTATTCCTGTGAGCCAGACTATCACAAACAAAAGCGCCGGGAGTGCACATACATATCCTGCCATAGAAGCATCCATCCACGCTCCGTAGAAGAATACCTGGACAAATTCATAAAAAGAAACACCTTTCAGACGATGGATATAGTAAAGTAAAAAGACACAGCGTTCGAGTAAAAAAAAGATAAGCCAGAAAGCAAAATATCGGAGTAATACAAAAAGATTCTTTAGCATGGTATTCAAACTGTGATCGCAGGAGGATGATATAAAGAGAACTTTCTCTTACCAGAAAAAGACATTCCACCGGTTAAACCTCGCAAATATAAAATAAAAGTTATATGAATATTAAGGATAGGTTAACTATGAAGCAACTTAACGGCAGTCAGAAACCCGCCCTAATCCCAACTCCCAGCTTGAATATATCCGTAAGAGACAGATCTTTCGTATTCAGAACATGACTTACCATATAAAGGTCGTTTGTGTTAAACTCTGAATAGATAGACAGCGACTTGATTTTGCTGCTTCCAAAAAGCTTTTTACTGTCCAGCTTTATCTCGTTGCTAAAAGAAATATGAGGACGGATAGCAGACGACCACCAGTAATATCCCTCATCATACTGGCTCTTGTCCCAGTAAAAATCAAATTCTTTTCCATAATGATATGAGACGAACGCGCCAGGGTTTAGGGGATAAAGCTTAGCCCAGTCCTTTAGTTTTATTTCGAAAGGCCTGTAAGCAAACTTTGCGCTAACAATATGGAGAGCCCCACCCTTATTTTCGGGCACAAACCCGTAGTTAAAATCAAGATTGCCTCTTTTATTTTTAAATAAATGATAACCTGCGCCAACGCTGAAATACCCAATGCTTCCCGCATGTTGTACAATTATATCTTTAGGAATAAGGATTTCCGGAAATTGCGAAAACACTTTCCCGCTTTGCAGAAAAAAGACGATTGTTATCAACTGAAAACATCTAATAGCTGATATTTTTAAAACTAAATTTTCCATTGATAATCTCTATTAGCACAAACTCCCTGTTTTCTATCGCATTCGTTATTACATACGGAATTTTCCGTTCTCCAGGGTAAAAAAGATTCTTGCTGTGGGTATGGGCGAATAACGCAGCCAGCGTATTCGGCGAATTATTGATAACGTTAACATATTGCTCTGAAAGACTCGTGTCAAAGTCGCCGTTATTAGGTGGAACATGGGCTACACCAATGTATGCATTCACTCCCTCCTCTGCCCTAAATTGCTCCCGAAGCCATGAAAGGTCGGGAACACTTCCATCAAATGCTGCTTCCCTGCTATTGGTATTGTGGCATATAAACTTTACCCCGCTGTAAACAAACGAAAAATTCAACTCTCCGAACATCCTTTTGAAAACCTTTTCCCCATTAGCAACCAGATCATGATTTCCTATCACTCCGAGATAAGGCATCTTTAGTTTTGAAAAGATCTCATTAACCCATTCCATCTCCTGGAGTAAGCCAAAATCCGAGATGTCGCCCGCCAGCAGAACGAAGTCGACTCCAGGAATATTATTTACAGTTCTCACCAGTTCCTCTGAGTGAGTATATTCCCTCTGACTATCTCCCGTTAAAACAAACCGTATTGTATCGTCTTTAACACTCTCGGCCAGACGTTGAAGGCTTTTCTTATTTAAGTCCCGGGGACTGTTACGGTCAAAGACCTGATTTGGGCTGTATTCGAAACTATTACAAGCCGTTAAAAGGATCATCAGAGAGCATGAGACCCACACGAAAGAGCCGGTTAACCTATTCATTTGAAGCAAAGCTCGTTTTTATATTTAACTATTCAAGTCAAAAAGTCAAAAAAGACATCCGACTGACACTGGTATTAACGGCTGAATGGCATTAAGGATTAAAGAAATGAAAACAAAATTCAGCTTTAATCGTACAGTTAACTGCGTTTTACTATCTTTATTCTCTTTTTCTTTTGACCATTACAGCGAATAAATAATACATTACCTATCCTTCCTTTTTACTTACACTCATGAAAAACCAACGATATATTTATTATTTAATAGGAACAACACTCATACTCGTCATTATAAACACCATATTTTATCTTCTTCAGGAATCCCAAAACGAAAAAAACTACATCCTGACAATAAAAACAACGCAAACAATAGAGACAGCGAATTCACTACTGGCAGATATCAAAGACGCGGAGACAGGTCAACGGGGTTATCTTCTTACAGACAATATCAGTTATTTAGCGCCTTACCAGGAAGCCGAAAAGCGACTCGACAAAACTTACAATACCCTTTACTCGCTCCTGGTCCATAACCAGTCCCAATTAAATACATTACGCGAATTAAAAAAATGGATTGGAATTAAGAGGTACGAACTGGCTCTGACAATTAAATTGCATGATCAGGGAAATCGTGAACTGGCTCTCGAAAGAATAAATACAGACATCGGAAAGGATGCTATGGGGAAAATAGAGACGCTCGTCAAACGACTGACGAGAGAAGAGAAGTTCCGCCTGATCAGCTACAACGAATCTTTCAACAGATTGAATGCCCGTATTCAGGTATTTGCGATTGCAGGCAGCTATATTCTTCTTGTCATTATCGTTATGGCCTTGATAACCATCATCCAAAACAGAGAACAGATAGTCACCCTGTTCACACAGGTGGGAGACAAAAACAAGCAACTTGAACATCAGAAAAAAGAACTGCAAACCCTCAGTCAGGGGCTAATTAAGCAAAACAGTGAACTCGAACGATTCGCATATGTGGCTTCACATGATTTGCGGTCGCCGGGAGTTAATCTATCCTCGCTTCTGCAATTGTACGAAGCTTCTTTCGATCAGGAGGAAAAAAAAGAACTCATGCAGGCCATTAAAGAGGTTTCATCAAACCTCTTGATAAAACTAGACGACTTGATAGAAATGCTTCGGAATAGTAATGAGCTGACAGAGGCAAGCGAAAATCTTAATTTTGAGGAAGTATATTCAAAAATACTAAAGAATTACTCTGCAGAAGTCAAAAAAACAGGAGCAGCGATCGATTACGATTTTTCAGAAGCGCCCTCTATTACTTATCCAAAGCCCTACCTCGAGAGCATCATGCAAAATCTTATTACCAACGCTATTAAATACCGGCATCCCGACCGACTGCCACACATTTCGATCAGGACATATCAGGTAGAAGATAAAATTTACATGACTGTACAAGATAACGGACTGGGTATCGATCTTAAAAAATACGGCAACCAGTTATTTGGAATTTACAGAACTTTCCACGGAGGGAAAGACAGCAAAGGGATTGGCCTGTACATTACCAAAGCGCAGATAATTGCCATGGGCGGCAGTATTGAGGTTAACAGCACTCCTGGTGAAGGTACCACCTTCAGTATTTGCTTTTACTAAAGAACTGTTGACTAAAGTTCACCAGGAACAATTCTTTTACAGAGCGCGTAACTGCCGTATAAAGCCATCTTAAAAAATCGGTATTTACCATCTCATCGGTAAGATATCCCTGATCTATAAAAACCACGTCCCATTGTCCGCCCTGTGCTTTATGGCAAGTCACCGCATAGGCAAACTTAACCTGAAGTGCGTTATAGTAGGGATTGATCTTTAACTCGGCTATACGCATTTTCCGGTTGGGAAGATGCACATAATCTTCCATCACAGCATCAAAGAACCGTTTATTATCCTCTTTTAAGAGTCCCGGCCCCTCAGAGTAAATGGTATCAAGCATAATTTTACAGTCCAGGGGATCCTCGTCCGGATAATCGAGAAACTCGAGAACCACATCGGCAAACCGAAAGCCATAAAGCTCATGTATATTGCGAACCTTTCTTACACGGGCAATATCTCCGTTCGCAATAAAAGAACTGCTGCTCTCTTCATTCTGAAGCCAGTAATAGTTATTACGCACCACCATCAGATAGTCCCCTCCGGTTAGTTCTTCTTCCCTGTACAATATCCGGTTCCTTATCTGCTGGTTATAATTGTTTGCATTCTTATTTGAGCGGCAAATAACCAGGGTATTTTCAATCCCATATTTATCATAGGCGTAATTAAGACCCTCTGACAGCCGCTCTCCTGTCATTCTGAAGATGTCGGGATATCCACTTACTTCTATATTTGGAAATTCCTCCTCCTTGTGCCTTATTAAATTACGGATTTGAGTGGCATTATAGAGTATTCCCGATTGCTTTTCCTGCCTTACTACATCTGTCATCTCGTAACTGAAAACGCTAAGAGCGAAGCGGTCTTTCATGAATGTTGTATCCAGCGCCGGACTAAACCCGGATCCTACCGGAGGCAACTGAGCCGTATCGCCAACTAGCATTAGCTTGCAATTCTTTCCATTATACACATAGCTTATAAGGTCATCCAGCAAGCTCTTTCTGCCGAAGTCGCCGGCTTCATGTGAAATCATCGATGCCTCGTCTACAATGAATAATGTATTTTCTGCAATATTCTGGTTAAGGACAAAATCGAAATCGGGACTAACGGCCTGCTTCTTCCTGTATATCCTTTTATGAACGGTATAGGCTCTTTTGCCGGAGTAGTTACTAATTACCTTAGCCGCCCTTCCGGTAGGGGCTAATAAAACCGATTTCAGCCCTAAGTGCGGCAATACCTTTACAAGAGATGCGATGATGGTAGTTTTTCCGGTACCAGCATACCCTTTAAGTACAAAGCACTCATCGCCTTCTCTCCCCTCCATAAACAATTCGAGTTCTTTGAATACAGATACCTGCTGTTCAGTTGGCTTAAGCTTAAAAAATCGTATCAGTAGGTCGCTCGCTTTCATCACGATGTAAAAATGCAAATTCCATAACATAAAAAAGCCTCTCACTTCTAAATGTCTCTTGCCTCTAATGGCTAAAGCAGTAAAATACTGCATATACAGCTTCTGCATAATTCTTATAAAATAAATTTTCTATAAGTTTGTCCTGATGAATAATAACGGCGCACTTCATTTAAAGGACGGGGATTTCTCCTCCGGACAGGCGGAAAACTGCGAACTGCTGATTAGAATCAGCACAGGCAGACTTTCATTTGCGATTATAGATACTAAACAAAACCTCCTGAAAGTACTGTTCGACTCTGTTTTATTCAGTTCGTTAGCCGAAACATTCAACGACTTATTTAATCAAAATGAGTACTTAGGTTATAGCTTTCAAAAGGTTAAAATAGCTACTGAAACGTTTAATTTTACATTTATACCTTCAGAGCTTTATTCTGAAAGCTCCCTTCCCGTTTATCAGAACTTCATAAATTCCACCGGAAAGGCACGACATGTTGTTAAGGATCTGAAGGGGGCGAAAATAAAAACAGTTGCTTCGATAGAAGAACCATTCATTGCGCCTCTTCTAACAAAATTCCCGCAAGCAGTTATTTACACCCAACCCGAGCCTTTAATAGAGGGCTCATTGATGGGGATGAGTGAAAATAAGACGCTTGTTCTTCAGTTCAATTCCGGGACTTTCGAAGCTCTTTTCGTGTCTTCAAACGACATCATCTTTTATAATATCTTTTCTTCTCCTACTACAGACGATTTTAATTACTACTTACTACTTATTATGCAGCAACTGGAATTAAAACCATCTGACATCACCGTAAGGCTGATGGGAGAAATCGAAAAATACAGCGAAAACTACAGGAGGGTCTCAAAATATTTTAGCAACATAACTTTTGCAGACAGCGCCAAATTCTTCAACTATCCAGAAGCATTTAAGCTTGTTCCCTCTCATCAATTTTTCTCCTTACTGAGCCTCAGCCTATGCGAATAATAAGTGGCAAACTCAGGGGCCTCCGTCTTAATCCCCCTCCAAATCTTCCGGTTCGTCCAACGAAAGACATGGCAAAAGAGGCTCTGTTTAATATATTGAACAATATGGTTGACTTTGAACAGATTAAAGTTCTTGATCTGTTTAGCGGCACCGGAAGCCTGTCCGTCGAGTTCGCATCCAGGGGAGTGCCGGATATTGTTTCGGTCGACAAAAGTCCTGGTTGTGTTTATTATCTTAAAGACATTGCCCGACAGCATAAGCTCACCTCAATCCATCCGCAGAAAGCTGATGTCTTGAAATTTCTCAAGCAGGAGACCGCCACATATGATTTAATATTTGCCGATCCTCCCTATGATATGCCTGAGATTCCTCTAATTCCCCGTTTAGTATTTGAAAGATCACTTTTAAGCGCTGAAGGATTGCTCATAGTTGAACACCCAACAATGAAAAAAATGAATAATGACCCCAATTTTACAGAACAACGCGAATACGGATATTCATCATTCAGCTTTTTTAAATAGCGAAGTACACATTTTGATTCCACTTTAAGCTTTCCTCTTCAACCTTTGAGCTTTGAGCTTCCACCTTTGAGCTTTCTGCTTCCACTTTCAACTTTGAACTTTCAACTTTAAACTTTTTCGGCTTACCTTTACAAAATGAAGATCGCCCTTTTTCCCGGCTCATTCGATCCGGTAACAATTGCACATGTCGACATCATGCAGCGTTCCGTTTCTTTGTTCGACAAAGTCATAATCGGAGTTGGCGCGAACAGCAACAAGCAACCGATGTTGCCAGTTGAAACGCGGGTTAAAATCCTTGAAAACGTGTTTGAAAACGACCCGAAAATTGAAGTAAAGCCATACGAAGGGCTTACTATCGATTTTTGCAAACGTTTGGGTGCGCTGTATATGATTAGAGGCATTCGTACGGTTTCAGACTTCGAATATGAAAAGGCCATTGCACAGATGAACCATGAACTCGAACCAGACATTGAAAGCATTTTCATCCTGAGTAATCCAGGTTACTCTTCAATCAGCTCGACTATTGTTCGTGACATATTGCGGCACAAAGGCGACATAAGCAAATTTGTACCAAAAGAAGCTATGAAGTACCTGTAAATAACGCATCCCCTTGCGTTGTTTACACTTCAATTAAACCAATTACGTCTTTTATCAGGGCGAAGGTATTTTGCTTTACAATGGAGAAATCTCCAGGCGCCAGCCTACGGGCGTCAGTAATTTCTTCCTCCAGCTGCGGTATTAGTTTCTGATTCTTTGCCCGCATATTATACCATACCGTTTTCTTAAAAACAATTTGGCCCTTATCTTCATATACATGCCATGTTTTGCAAAGCTTTCCGCCTACTTCAGAAACTTTTATTCCACATTCCTCTGTTACTTCCCGCTCGGCCGCAACTTTCGTTTTCTCTCCTTCGTCCAATTTTCCTTTGGGAAGATCCCATTTTCCCTTCCTGAATATGAAAAGATATTGATTCGTCTCGTTTTTAACTGCCCCTCCTGCCGCGCGTATTAACGTGAAGGGCTTTCTTATTTTTCTAAACATTCTTTTAGGGTCCTTTGTTACCATAACATGTATTGCTGGAGCACCCTTTTTGGCTTGTTTATAAAATTCCCTGAAATCAAAGCTCTGAACATCAATTTGTTGGCAGGAACCAATGTTTGCAGGCATAAAATCTGCGATAATAAGCGCAGTATCGTTAATATAAATTCTATACATTTGTGTCATGATCAACAAAAGTGAGATTGAGCAGAAAGTTGCCGAATTTTTGTTACAAATTAAAGCAATAAAATTACAACCTGGAAAGCCTTTTACATGGGCCTCGGGAATAAAATCACCTATCTATTGTGATAATCGTATAACACTTTCATATCCAGCAATAAGGACATATATCCGCCAAAATCTCTCTGCACTCATTCAGGAAGAGTTCGGCTCGGTGAGTCTTGTTGCCGGTGTAGCTACTGCCGGTATTCCACAGGGAGTATTAGTTGCTCAGGACCTGGGACTTCCGTTTGCATATGTCAGGTCTTCAGCGAAAGATCACGGCACTGGCAGCCTTATAGAAGGAGAAGTGTATCAGGGTCAACGTATAGTAGTAGTGGAGGATTTAATTTCAACCGGAAAAAGCAGTCTCCAGGCAGTTGAAGCATTACGTGCAGCCGGATGCGATGTTGCAGGATTGGTAGCGATATTTACCTACAATCTGCAGGCAGCTACTGACAATTTTAAAGCTGCGAAATGCCGTTTTTCCACTCTTTCTAATTACAATGCCTTAATAGAATATGCATCAGATCATTCTTTTATCAACAAAGACGATCTGGAACTGTTACGTAAGTGGCGCGACAATCCTCAGGAATGGGGAAGTACAAGCGAGAGCAATACTTTTTAAAGATTATCATGACAGTTTTCGAAAGTAAAGAAACTATAAATAAACCATTGGCGACGGTTTACTCGTTCCTGGCCGACTTTAACAATCACCAGCAACTCATGCCTGCGAATATATCCGACTGGTCATCATCAAAAGATGAAGCCCGGTTCTCCATACAGAATATGGGCAAGCTGGCGCTAAGAATATCGAACAGGATAGAAAACAGCAGTATAATTATTATTCCTGCTCAGGAGGTTCCTTTTAATGTTGAAATGCGTTGGGTAGTTACCGATCTGGGGGATAATACCACTGAAGCTATTCTTACGATTTCAGCAGAGCTCAATATGATGATGAAAATGATGGCTAGTGGACCTCTTAAAAAGCTTACAGCGAATCAGACAGAACAATTAAAGAAGCTGATGCAATAGGCAAATAGCTTTTGCATCGCTTTTCTTATATCAATCTAAGTCGCTCCGGTTAATTCTCATTTTATAGTTACCCTTCGCTACTTCTTCTGCGAATTTTTGTACTTCATTTATCTTTTTCGATATCTGCTTCTCTTTTTCAAGAAGTTGAGCCTCCATTAAAAGTTTCTGTTTATAATCGGCTGTCAACCGGTAGTAAAACACAACAGTAATTATAATTGCTGCAATAGAAGCGAAAATAACCAGCCATGGAGTAAATGCAGAAAACAGGCCTAGCTTTTCAGTCCTCGTTTTCATAAGTTCTCTTTCCCTGCTCTCCATTTTATTGATAATACTCCTGAACTCAGTCATATACCCTTGTCCCTTTTGTACATCCCTCTTGTCAATAGCTATCCCTGATCGCTTCCTTTCGATGCTTTTTTCCAGCAAACTGAACCGGGTTTTTATGACATGCGAGAGCTGCTTCATACTTTTCTGTTGCACACTATTATCGATCAGGAGACTATTAACAAGATCATATGATTCCCATACATCGTCCTGGGCTCCTTCAAATGGCTCAAGAAATGCAGCATTACCCGTTAACAGATAACCTCTCTGACCAGTTTCCGCGTCCTTAGTCCTCGAAATCATCTTCTCAAGTCCAAATAATACCTCATGAGTATGATCGACCGATTTTTGACTATTCAAAAGCGCCTCTATGCTGATCCACGATGCAGATGCTGTTATAAAAATTATACTCAGTGATATCACTGACCCTATGACAAGGTTCTGTTTATAATTTCGATCAAAGCCCATTTTAATGAAGATGAAGCGCCAAAATTAAATACTATTTATTCAATCTTCTATGGCAAAAGAAAAAAAAGACCTGCTCCTTCTATAACCGAAGAGCAGGTCGCTGGAAAAATCAGTTACCAGAAATACTAATCCCAAGTAATTTATAGAACTCCTTAAGAATAGCCGGGTGGCCGGGCCAGGCCGGAGAGGTAGTAAGGTTTCCGTCCGTTATCGCCTCTGACACGCCGATCTCCTCAAATTGTCCACCGGCAATCGTAACTTCCGGTCCCACTGCTGGATAGGCTGTAAGTTTGCGACCTTTTACAACATCTGCCGCTGTCAGAATCTGAATACCATGACAAATTGCAGCCACAGGCTTGTCGCTGTCAAAAAAATGCCTGGTGATATCCAATACCCGCTTATTTAACCGGATGTACTCCGGCGCCCTGCCGCCGCAAACATACAAGCCGTCGTATTCCTCAGGCTTAACAGAATCAAAATCTTTGTTGATAGCAAAGTTGTGCCCCCGAAGCTCGGCATAAGTTTGAAAACCAATAAAATCATGTATTGCAGTTGCCACTGTTTCTCCCGATTTTTTTCCCGGGCAAACAGCGTCTACCTGCAGGCCCACAGCCTGCATGGCCTGGAATGGGACCATAACTTCGTAATCTTCCACAAAGTCGCCCGCAAGCATTAATATTTTCTTGCTCATAATAAAATAGATTAATAATGATTACTGTATAAAATTACTAATTATTTATATTTGATAAGCGTCCGGCTTCACGGCAAATCAACATCCGATCTCCACGGAGCAACACTTTATCTGTTCCTCAGAGACACTTTTTCAGGTTAAAGCCTGACACAGCGACTTTTAGTCATTGAAAATCAAAACCATACGACAAAACTTCCGATCCTTCCCAATCAAACGTTTCTGGCAATTGTTTTGACATCTATGGGTACTATGAACTTTAACAATTTTACAATCAAAGCCCAGGAAGCTGTACAGAAAGCTTCAGAAATAGCAGCCGGCAACCAGCAGCAGGCTATTGAAAATGCCCACCTGCTGAAAGGCTTACTTTTGGTTGATGAGAACGTTGTCAATTATCTGTTAAAGAAGCTGAATGTAAACATTAACCGCATAAATACCGTACTCGACGCACAGATACAGAGTTATCCTAAGGTTAGCGGAAGCAATATCTATCTATCGTCTGATGCAAACAACGCGCTCATGAAAGCGCAAAGCTATCTTAAAGAATTTAAAGACGAGTTTGTATCGGTTGAACATATTCTTCTTGGTATTTTAAATGCAGGGGACAAGGTGAGTTCTATGCTGAAAGATGCAGGCGTTACCGATAAAGATCTCAAAAAAGCAATACTTGAGCTCCGCGGCAATAACAAGGTTACCGACCAGAACGCAGAGGCAACGTATAATGCGTTGAATAAATACGCGCGTAACCTCAATGAATTTGCTGAATCAGGTAAGCTAGATCCTGTTATTGGTCGCGACGAGGAAATCCGTCGTGTCATTCAGATCCTTTCCCGCCGTACGAAGAACAACCCTATACTGATTGGCGAACCGGGGGTGGGTAAAACTGCTATCGCAGAAGGAATTGCTTTCCGTATCATTAAAGGAGATGTCCCGGAAAACCTAAAGACCAAAACAGTTTATTCCCTTGATATGGGTGCCCTGATTGCGGGTGCTAAATACAAGGGAGAATTCGAAGAACGGCTGAAAGCAGTTATTAAAGAAGTAACACAGAGCGACGGCGACATTATCCTCTTTATCGACGAGATCCATACTCTTGTTGGAGCTGGTGGCGGCGAAGGTGCGATGGACGCAGCAAATATCTTGAAACCGGCATTAGCCCGTGGCGAGCTCCGTGCTATCGGCGCAACCACACTTAACGAGTATCAGAAATATTTCGAAAAGGATAAAGCGCTGGAACGCCGGTTTCAGAAAGTTAACGTCGACGAGCCGGATACCCAGGACGCTATCTCTATCCTTCGGGGACTGAAAGAACGTTATGAAACCCATCACAAAGTGAGGATCAAAGACGAAGCGATCATTGCCGCCGTGGAACTGTCACAGCGTTATATCTCTGATCGTTTTCTACCTGACAAGGCGATCGACCTGATGGATGAAGCAGCTTCCAAGCTGCGTCTTGAGATGGATTCAGTCCCCGAAGCTGTAGACGAAATCGAACGCCGTATCATGCAGCTTGAAATTGAGCGTGAAGCTATTAAACGCGAAAACGATGAAAAGAAGGTGCAGGAGCTGAGCGGGGAAATTGCCAACCTTTCGGCCGAGAGGGATTCACTGCGCGCAAGCTGGCAGGGAGAAAAAGATCTCGTCGACGCCATCAACCATCAGAGCGAACAGATCGAAAGCTACAAGCTGGAAGCTGAACAGGCCGAGCGCGCCGGCGACTACGGCCGCGTGGCGGAACTTCGCTATGGCAAGATTAAAGAAGCACAAGATAAAACGGAGCAACTCAAGAAGGAACTTGATGCCAAACAGAGCGGAAACCGCATGCTCAAGGAAGAAGTGACTTCTGAAGATATCGCCGGCGTCGTTTCACGGTGGACAGGCATACCTGTAACCAAAATGATCCAGAGCGAGCGCGAAAAGCTGCTTCACCTTGAGGATGAGTTACATAAAAGAGTGGCCGGCCAGGACGAAGCCATCGAAGCAATCTCCGATGCCATCCGTCGCTCGCGTGCCGGTCTGCAGGATAAACGCAAGCCAATCGGATCATTTATTTTCCTCGGCACTACCGGTGTTGGTAAAACGGAGCTTGCCAAAGCGCTGGCCGAGTTCCTCTTTAATGACGAATCATCCATGGTTCGTATTGACATGAGTGAATACCAGGAGCGCCACTCCGTTTCACGACTGGTGGGTGCGCCTCCGGGATATGTAGGATATGATGAAGGAGGCCAGTTAACAGAGGCAGTCAGACGCAAACCATATAGCGTAATACTTCTTGATGAAATCGAAAAAGCGCATCCTGATGTGTTTAATATCCTCCTGCAGGTGCTCGACGACGGTCGTCTTACTGATAATAAAGGCCGGCTTGTCAACTTTAAGAACACCATTATTATCATGACTTCCAATATCGGGTCTCACCTGATACAGGAAAACTTCAGCACACTGGATGAAGAGAATCGGGAAGCGGTGATTGCAAAGACTAAAAACCAGTTGTTCGAACTATTGAAGCAAACGATCCGGCCCGAATTCCTGAACAGGATAGATGAACTGATCATGTTTACTCCTCTCAATAGAGACGAATTACGCGATATTGTTGCCCTCCAATTTAAACAGATGCAGCAAACCCTTTCGGAAATGGGAATTGAGATAGAAGCTTCAGAAGAAGCACTCGACTGGCTCGCGCAGCTTGGCTACGACCCGCAGTTTGGGGCA
>DALYUO010000012.1:7207-28888 GCA_031981225.1 Pararcticibacter sp. | reverse complement strand
GTTATTCAGAAACGAATCCTCAACGAGCTTTCTAAAGAGATACTTGCCGGAAAAATCGACAAAGACAGTCACATTGTACTTGATGTCTTTGAACATAAGTTCGTATTCCTGAAAAAGGACAAAATGGAAGCCATTGAAAACTGATAATATACAAGAACAATGACAAAAAGCCGGCTCTTCAAAACAAAAAGCTGGCTTTTTGCTGTTGAGTAACCGAAATCATTTCGAAGGAAGACGCCCCTTCGACAACAACACCCCTTTCTCTATTTAGGTTGTCTTTTCAGGAAATTTTATTTTCTGAAAAGACAAATCTTTTACTTAATATTGCGTTATAACCTAACAACAATGTCACGTTACCTGACTTTTTATTTTGTCTTCATACCTTACCTTTTGCTCTCACAGACTAATTTCAAACAGGGTTATATCATCACCGATAAAGGAGATACTGTTAAAGGCTTCATAAACTTTAAATCGTGGAATACCAATCCTGAAACCATCTCATTTAAGCAGTCCCTTTCTGCGGAAAAAAGAGAAATAGGGATAAATGATGTGAGCTATTTTAACATAGAAGGCTTCACGTCCTACCGCCGTTTTAACGTTGGCATCAGCCTTGACCAGGTCAATATTGAGAAACTAGGGGACAGTATAGATACTTCAAAAAAAGATCAGACAGTTTTTTTAAAGATTGAGCAGGAAGGCGACATTGTGACTCTGTTTTCCTATTCAGATTTCACCAAGACCCGGTTCTACATATTAGAAAAAAACGAACAGAAGCCTATTGAACTATTTTATAAACTTTTTTATTCCGACGGCAACAAAATCACACCTGTTAAAGGCTATACCAACCAATTAGCTCAAATAGCGGAGACATATCAAAAATCAAGTACCAAGCTCACTGAAATAATTAAAACGTCGAAATATAATCTTGATGACTTTAAAAAGATCTGCACGTCAATCAATAACAACATCCTTCTTTCTTCAGTAAAAGAAGTAGAAACCGGCAAACGTTATAAATCAAAGCGTTTTTTTCTGAGTGTTAGAGACAACATGACTAGCAACAGCTATGCAGGTGATGGCAAATTTACGTCGGGCACGGGGACGAAAGCAAATCATTCACCAGAGCTTTCTTTCGGAATGGATATCTACGAAAAGCCTCTGATCCGTAGACTGATTTACCGGATCGAAATTATCGCAGGTTACCGCAAATCTGAAATGAATGATAAGCAACTATATAGCAGTCATAACAATGAACTAACCCACTCTTTTAATATGCTTAAAGTTGGTCTGTCGCCTCAAGTCATTTATAATGTATACAATCAGCCCGGCATACAATGGTATATTGGTATCGGTGTAAGCGGCAATATGTCATTCGTATCTGATAACATATTAAATACGAAAACCAGCTTCAATTCAAATGGAGAAGAAATCAATCATTCAGAAGCCGAGGATGCTGTGTTGTTCGAAAAACTCTGGTTCTCATTCCCTGTAAAAACGGGAATAAGCTTCAGACGAAAGTTCGATGCCTTTCTTGTTTATAATCCAAAAGCGAGCATGACCAATTATGTAAATTACAGCATCGTAAACAAAGGCATCTCAATAGGATTAGCCTACAACTTCGCACAAAAGACAAGGTAAGCGACTAAGCTGTAACCGTTATTTTATCAGATGCAGCACCTCTCCTATAGACTGATCCGATTTTATCAGAATACCCTTAAGTCCGGCAGCCTCGCCCGCGATCATATCGCGTTCATTGTCGCCGATGAAATAAGATTTAGAAACGTCAACATTGAAACGTGCCATAGCTTTCTCGAGCATCAGCGAGCCGGGCTTCCGGCATAAGCATTTGCCGTTATAATCCGGATGATGCCTGCAATAATAGATATCAGAAATATGGATGCCATTCGCTTCGTAAGCCTCTAAAAGTCTTGCATGCATCGTTCCTAATGTTTCTTCACTGTACCATCCTTTAGCCACTCCTCCCTGGTTGGTAATAACTGCCAGCAAATATCCCCGGTCCTGCAATTCCTTTAAGGGTTTGAAATTGTGTTCCAGAATGTGAAAATCATCCAGGTTACATACATAATCGCCCAATTCTTTATTTAATACGCCATCACGGTCCAGAAAAACAGCTTTATTCTTTTTCATTGCTGCAAACTTACGAAACAGGCATCAAGTATCAAGATATTAGTATCAAGTATCAAGATAAGGGTGCCGGGCATAGAAAATCCTCAGGTGTGTAAGAATCTTTGAAAGAAAATCCAGTTTTAGCTTCTGTATTCAGATTATCACAGTCCAATAATTGTAAAGTTCTTCTCTAAATTCCTACTTTAGTACAAATTTTTCACATTCCGATGTTTTGACACCTGATACTATAAATAAAATCTTCACCACATCTTGATACTTGATACTGTACTACAACATTCCACATTAAAATAACATGGCAGAAATTAAACCAGAAAAAGAATTTAAGCCTTACATCTCTGCAGGAGAAAGGGTAGCAGAATTTACAGTAAAATCTATTTTACTAGGCGCGTTGTTTGGCGTTATCTTCGGCGCAGCCACCGTTTATCTGGCGCTCAAAGCCGGACTAACGGTCTCCGCCTCTATCCCTGTAGCCGTCCTCGCTATTTCCATTGGGAGGAAGTTTTTCAAGACCACTATCCTCGAAAACAATATCATACAAACAACAGGATCGGCGGGTGAATCTATTGCGGCTGGTGTGGTTTTTACTTTACCCGGTTTCCTTTTCCTATCAGCCGGAAGTAATGGCGAAGGCTTTTTCTCTTACTGGCCTATTTTCATTCTAGCTGCCTTAGGAGGTATATTAGGGACACTGATGATGGTTCCTCTCAGACGTTCGCTCATCGTCGACGAACATGGAACGCTTCCTTACCCTGAAGGTACGGCCTGCGCTTCCGTACTCATTGCCGGCGAAAAGGGTGGCGACTTTGCGAAGACGGCCTACCTGGGTCTCGGCTTTGCTTTTGCATATGCTATCCTGCAAAAGATCTTTCATCTTATTGCAGAAACCCCCGCCTGGGTAACCAGTCAAACTAACCGCTTTTTCCCTTCGGCTACTGTGAACGGTGAAATTACTCCGGAATACATGGGAGTAGGTTACATTATCGGACCAAAGATTGCGGGCGTACTCGTTGCCGGCGGCGTATTAGCCTGGCTTGGATTAATTCCCCTGCTTGCCTCTCTGGTACCTCAGGACACTACTGCCCTGCAGCTTGTTAAGCTGGGTTACCTTAAAGATCTGGCAACGGCAGGCGGATCAGGCGACTGGAATCCCGTAACTCATACCTTCGGCGATTATGCCACCGCTATTTACCGGGCGTACATTCGCCAGATAGGAGCAGGCGCTGTAGCTGCAGGCGGATTTATTACACTTATTAAAACAATCCCAACTATTATATCCTCTTTTAAATCAAGTCTCGGTTCTATCAAAACCACCGGTGAGATTCAGGTTACAAAGCGTACTGAGGACGATCTTTCTTTTAAGCTCGTAATTTTTGGCAGCATCGCTTTAGTGGTTTTAATGGCTGTTCTTCCTCAAATCCCGGGAGACTCTGTTGTTAATAAACTTCTCATTGGCGTACTGGTGGTCGTTTTCGGCTTCTTCTTCGTGACAGTGTCCAGCCGTATTGTGGGGATTATCGGTTCAAGCTCCAACCCTATTTCGGGTATGACTATTGCCACCCTGATGGGTACTTGCCTGGTATTTATCAGCGTTGGCTGGACAGGTAAGGTATTCGAACCAATGGCTCTTGTTGTGGGAGGGATGATCTGTATTGCTGCTGCCAACGCAGGAGCCACCTCTCAGGATCTTAAAACAGGTTATATCGTGGGGGCAACCCCTAAATACCAACAGATCGCCCTTTTTATTGGTGCAATTGTTTCGGCGGTAATTATCGGCGTAACACTTTCTATACTCGACCGTCCTACCGCAGCTATGCAGGCTCAGGGAATAACGCATGCCATCGGCACAGATGCTTATCCAGCACCGCAAGGCACACTGATGGCTACGCTGATTAAGGGATTACTTTCCTTTAACCTCGACTGGCAGTTTGTACTCGTTGGGGTATTCCTTGCTATCACAATGGAGCTTTGCGGCGTAAAGTCGCTTTCATTTGCTGTTGGCGCATACCTTCCTCTTTCCACCACTCTTCCAATCTTTGCGGGCGGAGCAATTAAAGGTTTGGTAGATATCCGCAACAAAAAGAAAGGAATTCACGAGGATGATGAATTGGGAAGAGGCAGCCTGTTCTCAACCGGCTTAGTGGCCGGAGGAGCGCTGATGGGCGTAATTTATGCCTTCTTCATGGCCTTTGAATCGACAGCAGGTCCCGTTGGGAAACTAAATATAGAACATTTCCTCACCAATAGCCTGGGCGAGGGAGGCTACCAGCTCCTCGGTTTCATCTTCTTTGTAATTATGGGCCTCGTCCTGTATCGCATAGCCGTGACCGGAAAGAAAACAGAAATATGATAATATAATATATGGGCAGGCCGACAACCAAAGTCAGCCTGTTCCATATATACAAAACTTTATGCTTTCAGCTTTAGTCTTTCAACTCACAACTCACAACACATAACTCTCAACCCATATGTCAAAACTTAAGTTAATCATTGCCTTTATACTGGGGACAGCAAGTATAAGCAATGCACAGGTAGCTTCTAAAAGCTATTTGTGGAAAGAAGCCACATCGGCTGGCTACACTTATAAGTATGTAAGTAACGATCCTACTAATTCGCGGTTTTACACACTAAAAAACGGACTTACCGTTATACTCAGCCCAACAAACAAACAACCTCGTATTCAAACCTATATTGCTGTTAAAGCCGGAAGCAAAACCGATCCTTCGGATCATACCGGACTTGCTCATTACCTTGAACACATGATGTTTAAAGGTACCGACAAATACGGGTCTCTCGACTGGAGCAAAGAAAAACCATTACTCGACAAGATCGACAGCCTTTACGAACAGTATAATTCGACAAAGGACGAGGCCAGACGCAAGGATATTTATAAAGAGATCGATAAGGTTTCGGGCGACGCAGCCAAGTTTGCCATAGCAAATGAATATGATAAAATGCTGTCCTCGATGGGGGCACAGGGTACTAATGCATTTACCTCCTTCGAACAGACCGTCTACACTGAAGACATTCCGACAAGTGCAATCGACAAGTTTCTGACTGTACAGGCAGAACGTTTCCGCTACCCGGCTTTCCGAATTTTCCACACTGAACTGGAAGCAGTATACGAAGAAAAGAACCGCGGATTGGATAATGACTCGAGAAAGGTTTTTGAAGCTATGTTCGCCGCCTTGTTCCCTAACAACAACTATGGTAAACAAACAACCATAGGAACCATCGAGCATCTTAAAAACCCGTCACTAAAGGCTATAAGAGATTACTATAACACGTATTATGTGCCAAATAATATGGGAGTCATAATGTCTGGAGACTTCAACCCTGATGAGATGGTCAAAAAGATCGATCAGAGCTTTGCTTACATGCAATCCAAAACGGTGCCTCCATATACTTTTGGTCCCGAAAAACCGATCACCAGTCTCGTAGCAAAGGAAGTCTTTGGACCTACACCTGAAAGCATCATGATAGGATACCGTTTTCCTGGTGCATCCACCGAAGATGCTCAGTTGCTTAACCTGGTTGGCGAAATTCTTACAAATGGCAAGGCCGGACTTTTTGATTTGAACCTTACCAAGAAGCAGAAAATGCTGAGCGCTGGCGCCTTCTCTTATATATTGAAGGATTACAGCACGCTGATACTACAAGGCAACCCAATCAAGGGACAGTCACTCGACCAGGTTAAAATGCTGATGCTGGCAGAAATTGAAAAACTAAAAAAAGGCGAATTTGACAGCGACCTGATCATCTCTATTGTCAACAATCTCAAGAAAAATGTACTGGAAGAGAACCAGAACTATAGTTCACGCGCCGGCAATCTGATGGATGCGTTTACGACAGGGATTGACTGGAGCACCCGCGTAGCTACGGCCGATAAACTTTCTAAAATAACAAAGAAACAAATAGTCGACTTTGCGAACAAATACCTCGCAGAAAACTATGTAATTGTATACAAGCGCCAGGGCGAAGATAAAAACATCCTGAAGGTCGAAAAACCTCCTATTACTGCGGTTGAAGTAAACAGAGAGTCACAGTCGCCTTTCCTTCAAACGGTTGCTGCAATCCCGTCCAATGCCGTAGTGCCTGTTTGGACCGACTTCAGTAAGGATATCGAGAGATCAAAATCAGGATCTTTGGATGTATTGTCTGTTCAAAACAAAGAAAACAGCATCTTCAAATTGTACTACAGATACGATATGGGAAGCTGGAACGATAAGCTCCTCCCTATTGCGGCTGAATATCTGCAATACCTCGGCACAGACAAACAAAGCTCAGAAAACATCAGTAAAGAATTCTATAAGCTGGCAGCTTCGTTTAGGATCAACACATCCAACGACCAAACGACTGTAAGCATTACGGGGTTGCAGGAAAACTTCGACAAAACTGTGAGCCTTTATGAAAACCTGATTGCTAATTGCAAACCGGATACTGCTGCATTAAACGGATTAAAGCAAAGGCTAAAAAAATCGCGCGAAAATGCAAAGCTGAATAAAGCTGCCATTATGCAGGGATTGGTAAACTATGCTCAATACGGGGCAAATAACCCCTTCAACAATGTGTTATCCGATGCTGAACTTGATGCTCTTACAGCCGACCAATTGATCGCAGTACTGAGGAACATCGGGAAATATGCACACACCATTTTATACTATGGGCCAAAAACCGGACAGCAAATAGCATCGACATTAAAACCGCTTCACAAGAGTCCTGCTACGTTTGTGAAAGTTCAGGCACAACAAAACTTTAAAAAAGTAGACCAAGACAAGAATCAGGTTCTTTTTGCCGACTACGACATGGTGCAAGCTGAAATCCAGTGGGTACGAAATGCCACTACTTATAACGCATCTGTAACGCCCACCATTGAATTGTTTAATAATTACTTTGGAGGAGGAATGAGCACTATTGTGTTTCAGACGATCCGGGAATCAAAGGCTCTGGCCTATTCAACCTATGCGTTTTATAACACACCGCAGAAAAAGGACGACCGGTATACAATGATGGCTTACGTTGGAACCCAGGCTGACAAACTCAATGAAGCCATTGGCGGCATGAACGAACTGCTTACCAGTATGCCAGAATCAGAGAAGGTGTTTACAGTAGCGAAAGACAACATCCGCAAGTCTCTTGAAACAGAACGTATAACCGATGATGCAATCCTTTTTAGCTATCTCAATGCACAGCGTAAAGGACTGGATTATGATATCCGTAAAAACGTCTACGAATCTGCTAACACCCTCGGATTTGGTGATATCAGAACCTTCTTCGACACAGAACTTAAGAACAAGCCCTATACCTATTGTATAGTAGCTTCTGAAAAACGCGTCAAAGAAGATGATCTGAAAAAATATGGCGAGCTGACCAAATTAAACCTTCAACAGATCTTCGGTTATTAAAGTAGTAGGTTGTGCGTAGTAGGTTGCAGGCTATACGTTTTAGGGTAGTAAATAGTAAGTTATAAGTCAGGCTAAAAACTTATAACTTACTACTTATTGCCTCAAAAAGACACTTACTACTTACAACCTACAACCTAAATGCGTGTTCAAACGCTTGATAATCACCCGGTTTTTTAGTTGATTTGTTGAATAAACTAATTATCACATGAAAAGAATACCAGTTTTATTCCTCGCCGGCCTGCTAATGCTCGCAGCCTGCGATCAGAAAGGAAAAGTACCAAAGTCACAATCAGATTTCGTAATGAGGTTAAAAAGGGCGCAGGACACTGTAACTCTTTTTCAACACCAGAAAGAACTTCAAACACGTATCATTACCAACATGGGCAAGTACGTGGCAAATAACATTAATTTTACCGACTGGACTTTTAAAGTAGAGAGCGTGGACGGGCAAACCGTGGATCTGAAGGTCCCTGCACCTGCCGATACGACAGGCTACAACGTGCGGTTTGCAATGCTTGTACCAGAAGGTGACGCTAAACTACAGGATCAGGTATCTAAATTAAAAGTTGGAGATGTGATAAAAGCAGATGGAGAACTCGCGATGAAAACAGGTGAAGGAAAAGTGTCGATGAACGATTATTTCCAGTCCGACTCAGCTAAATTCATTAAGATCATTCCTAAACAGATAAAATAAAGATTATAAAAAAAGCGGCTTAAAAGCCGCTTTTTTTATAATCCCCGTAGCCATTCGACTACTTCGTCGCGGGTCTTTCCTGTTTTTTGCTGCAAACGGCCATAAAGCTCGTCTTCTCTGCCTTCTTCGTATGTCAAATCATCATCGGTAAGATCACCATATGCCTGTTTAACTTTACCTTTGAGCTCGTTCCAGCTTCCTTTTAATTCCAGCTTGTCCATAGTAGATTTTTAGTTTAGTTAAAAGATTATAACGCTATCCCAACTATTTTGTTTGCAATTCAGATCGCGTTAAGCACTCTTCATTTTAGCTCTACCACAACCGTCGACCCTCAATAAGACTATATCGCTCCCACTCTTATCTCTTCCACTACGCCAGGATCAAGGAGTGTACTGGTATCGCCCAGGTTAGAAGTCTCCCCTTCTGCGATCTTCCTCAAGATCCGTCGCATAATTTTCCCAGAGCGTGTTTTAGGTAAGCCGGATACAAATTGTATTTTATCAGGTTTAGCGATAGCGCCGATCAGACGCGTTACCGTTTTCAGTATATCTTTTTGAACGAGTTCCACTTCATTGTGTAAAGAAGAGCCTAAAATTACGTAGGCGTAAATGCCCTGCCCTTTAATGGAATGCGGATATCCAACGACGGCACTTTCAACGACATCAGCATGCATATTAATAGCATTTTCTACCTCCGCTGTACCAATTCGATGGCCCGACACATTCAATACATCATCCACCCGGCCGGTTATGCGGTAATAACCATCTTCATCCCGAAGGCAGCCGTCGCCTGTAAAGTACATGTCTTTATAGGCAGAAAAGTAGGTCTGCCGGCAGCGTTCATGGTCGCCATAAGTGGTTCGTAACATTCCAGGCCATGGAAATTTAATACACAGGTTACCGCTTACACCGTTGCCTTCTATCTCATTTCCATTCTCATCAACCAAACAAGGTTGAACACCCGGCAAAGGCAATGTAGCATAACCGGGTTTTGTAGGGGTTAACCCTGCAATCGGAGAAATCATCAATCCGCCAGTCTCCGTTTGCCACCAGGTGTCGGCAATAGGGCAATTACCCTTCCCAATCTTATCATGAAACCAGTGCCAGGCTTCTTCATTGATAGGCTCTCCTACGGAACCTAACTTTCTAAGTGAACTTAAGTCTTTTCCTTTTATCGGTTCCTCGCCAAAGCTCATTAATGATCGGATAGCAGTAGGCGCGGTATACAGAATATTGACATTAAACTTATCTACAATCTGCCAAAAACGATCAGGCCCCGGCCAGGTCGGCACCCCTTCAAACATAAGAGTCGTGGCGCCTTGTGAAAGAGGACCGTATACGATATAACTATGCCCGGTGATCCATCCGATGTCAGCTGTACAGAAATAAACCTCGCCCGGTTCGTACTGAAATACATTAGCAAAAGTATACCCTGTGTAAACCATATACCCTCCGCAGGTATGCACCACTCCTTTCGGCTTTCCGGTAGAGCCCGATGTGTATAAAACGAATAACACGTCTTCAGCATCCATTTCTTCTGCCGGACATTCGGGATTTCCCTGCGTTTCCACCTTCTTAATCTCGTCTTCCCACCATACATCACGGCCCTTAATCATCGACACCGGAGTACGGCTTCGGGTTAAAACGATCACCCGGTTCACGCTTCTGCATTGCACGAGGGCGTCATCGATAACCTCTTTTAAGGGAATATCCTTTACTCCGCGAAAGCCTCCGTCGGCAGTTATCACAACAGAACACTGTGCATCATTAATACGGTCGGCTATCGATTGAGCAGAAAAGCCCCCGAATATAACGGAGTGTATAGCTCCGATGCGTGCACAGGCCAGTACTGCTATTGCCAGCTCGGGTACCATCGGTAAATAAAGACAAACCCTGTCGCCTTTTTTCACCCCATTATTCTTGAGTACATTGGAAAACTGACACACCTTATCATAAAGCTGCCTGTACGTAAGAACGCGATGGGCTTCTTCAGGATCGTTCGACTCCCAGATAATAGCAGGCGTATCACCATTCTTTTCAAGATGGCGGTCCAGACAATTTTCGGTAATATTAAGTTTGGCCCCCTCAAACCACTTAACATCAGGATCGCTGAAGTTCCAGCGAAGCACATTATCCCATTTTTTTCGCCAGTAAAAGCTATCAGCGATCTCAGCCCAAAACTTCTCAGGTTCAGCTACACTGTAGTCGTATACTTCCCTGTAGTTTTCAAATGAAGAAATCTTTAAATTCATAGTATATATAATCAGTAATTGTTGTATAATAAGCAGTTGGCCATTGGCTTTTCGTTTATGAGCTATCAGCTTTCAGCTTTCCCTTTAAGCTTTTTGCTCTTTTAATTGTCCCTTGTCAACTCTCCATTGTCCATTGTCAATTGTCCATTGTCAACTCTCCATTGCCCCGTATTCTCCTTTCCAGGCATAATAGCCGAAGAGGATAAAACCAATGATAATGGGAATAAAGATTACGACAATAACGCTCCAGAAAACGTAATCTTCCGCTGTGGCTACTCCTGAACTTAAAACTGCGAAGGCCTTATAGGAAAGGAAGACCGCGAGCAGGATACCGCCGAAAATCCATATTATTCCAAGATATTTTTTCACCGTATTCATTCCGTAGCGTTTAAAGTATGATCAGTTCTTTTGTTAATATAAATCAGCCCTATTACAAAGCACACTGCGGCGACTCCAATAGAATACCATAAACCATCGAACGGCGTAGCCCCGGGAAGGGATGTGAGACTGATAGCGATAAAAGGAGTTAATCCTCCAAAAACGCCGTTCCCGATATGATAAGGAAGCGACATGGAGGTATACCTTATATTAGTTGGGAACAGCTCGACCAGGAAAGCAGCGATCGGTCCGTAAACCATCGTAACAAAAAGTACCTGAATAGTAATGAGCAGTACCAGCATCCAGAAAGAACTCATGGGAAGTACCACCTCCTTCCGGGTGTCTGAAGAAACTTCGCGACCAGAAGCATCCTGGATGCTAGTTGCCACCTCGTTCAATACTGTTCCATCGCTATACATATTGGATGCAGTTTTAACTATCACTGTTTCTCCACTCTCACCCTTTTGCGTTTCCGTATTAAACGCCTTAGCCGCCGGTAATTCTGTTTTCAAACTGAGATCAGATAGTGAATACATCTGCTTATATATTGGCCGGTAAAGAACGATGCCTAATAACATTCCTGCAAGCATAATGTTCTTCCGCCCTATCCGATCAGACCAGCCACCAAAAACAATGAAGAAGGGAGTGGCTATAAGAAGTCCTAAAGCGATAATATAGTTTGATTGTACGAACTCAATGTTCATTGTTTTCTGAATGAAGGAAAGCGCGTAGAATTGCCCCGTATACCAGATAACGCCCTGACCTGCTGTTGCACCATACAGGGCAAGCAGAACCATTTTAAGATTTTTCTTCTTTCCAAAGGATTCCTTCAATGGGTTCTTCACCACTTTCCCTTCAGCCTTGATTTTTTTAAATAAAGGCGACTCATGCATCTTCAGTCGAATAACAATAGACACCACTACCAGCACAGCCGAAAGAAGGAATGGAATACGCCAGCCCCACTGGTTAAAGGATGTAATGTCGACAGCATAACGGGTAAGAAGAATAACTCCGAGCGATAAAAATAAACCTAACGTTGCTGTTGTTTGAATAAAGCTGGTATAAAAGCCTCTCCGGTTAGCAGGAGCATGTTCCGCCACATACGTGGCAGCTCCTCCATATTCACCCCCAAGTGCTAGTCCCTGCACGAGCCGAAGCAGCAGCACCAACACAGGGGCCGCATATCCTATCACATCGAAGCCTGGTATCAGTCCGATAGCAAAAGTAGAACCGCCCATCAGCACAAGGGTCAGTAAAAAAGTGTACTTTCTGCCTACCAGGTCGCCTAAGCGACCAAAAACCAGCGCTCCGAACGGGCGCACAATAAAGCCCGCTGCAAACGTAGCAAGTGTAGATAAGAAGGCCGCTGTGGGATTGCCATGCGGAAAAAATTGATAGGAAAGAATAGTCGCCAGACTTCCGAAAATATAGAAATCATACCACTCAATAAGGGTCCCAACTGATGAAGCGCCTATCACACCCCATAAGTTGTTTTTTCCTGCTGCCCCATCAGGATTGTCAACGTTCTGCATATTTTAATTGATTAGCTGTAAATGCCGCCTTTAAATTAAAAATATTTCTCCAATGAACAGAAAAAAACAAAAATAATCCATGTATTACCAGAATACCGGTATAAGTACCATTACCCATCAATTTTCCTGTAATAAATTAATTCTAAACCCTTGTGTTTTTAATTTTTTCTTCTGATATTTGCAAACTCTTTAAGAGACTGATTTTTACAAAAAGATACACAACATAGTCATGTCGAGAATTTGTGATTTAACAGGAAAAATGCCAATGAATGGCCATAACGTTTCTAACTCAAACGTAAAGACCAAGCGCAAGTTTTATCCTAACCTGCAAGTAAAGAAGTTTTACATCCCTGAAGAAGGCCGGTGGATTACGCTGAAAGTTTCAACATCAGCCATTAAAACCATTAATAAAAACGGCATCAGCGCTGTAATTAATAAGTTCCTTAAAAAGGGATACATTTAATTAACGAATAAAAAAAACAGAAAATGGCTAAGAAAGGTAACAGAGTTCAGGTAATTTTAGAATGCACTGAGCACAAAGGAACCGGAGTACCTGGGATGTCCCGTTATATCACCAACAAAAACAAAAAGAACACTACTGAGCGTTTGGAACTTAAAAAGTACAATCCGTTCCTTAAGAAAGTAACTGTTCATAAAGAAATTAAATAATTAAGGTCTATACCTTTTAAAATACAAAGAGATGGCAAAGAAAGTAGTTGCAACCCTTAAGACCGGTAAAGGTAAAGAGTACTCGAAAGTGATAACTATGGTTAAATCTGCAAAGACCGGCGCTTACACTTTTAAAGAAATTATTGCACATAACGACCACGTTAAAGACGCTATTACTGAAGCAAAGAACGCACAGTAATTATATTGCTTTAAAATATTAGAGAGCCGTCCCGATTCACATCAGGAGGGCTTTTTTTGTATGAATAGCTAATTACTCTATCTTAGTTTACAAAGCACAATTAAATGGGATTATTCGATTTTTTCAAAAAGAAGGAAGCTCCAAAGGAAGAGATTGAAGCTCTTGATAAAGGTTTAGAAAAAACCAAAGAGGGCTTGTTTTCCAAAATCACCAAGGCCGTAATCGGCAAATCCACTGTAGATGATGAAGTGCTGGATGAACTGGAAGAAATTCTTGTTACCTCTGATGTTGGTGTTTCTACTACATTAAAGATCATTGAACGTATCCAGGAAAGGGTGGCTAAAGACAAGTACTTCGGCACTTCAGAGCTGAATTCACTTTTAAAGGAAGAGATCCAGAAGCTGCTTGCCGAAAACAACAGCAGCGATTTTGAAAATTTCGAATATGGCAAACATAAGCCATACGTGATCATGGTTGTTGGTGTGAACGGGGTGGGTAAAACCACCACTATCGGCAAACTTGCCTATAAACTAAAACAGGCCGGCAGCAAAGTAGTGCTCGGCGCTGCGGATACTTTCAGGGCGGCCGCAGTGGAACAGTTAAAACTATGGGGAGAACGTGTCGACGTACGCGTAGTTGCGCAGGCTATGGGTTCGGATCCGGCGTCTGTGGCATTCGACACTCTTCAGTCGGCAGTTTCTAACGGCGAGGATGTGGCAATTATTGATACAGCCGGACGTTTACATAATAAGGTAGCCCTGATGAATGAGCTTACCAAGATCAAAAATGTAATGCAAAAGGTTGTGCCCGGCGCTCCGCATGAGATCCTGCTGGTACTTGATGCTTCTACCGGGCAGAACGCCATTGAACAATGCAAACAGTTCACTCAGGCTACCGACGTAAATGCTCTGGCTCTGACTAAGCTGGATGGCACTGCCAAGGGCGGCGTAGTGATTGGTATATCCGACCAGTTTAAGATTCCTGTAAAATACATCGGGGTCGGCGAAGGAATGAATGACCTGCAGTTGTTTGACCGGCAGGAGTTCGTGAATTCGCTTTTTAAATAAAATTTCAATGCAGACAAAAAAAATAAGACCGGTAGTATCACCCCGCGTAAACGTGATCACTCTTGGATGCTCCAAGAATGTATACGACTCGGAGGTGCTGATGGGACAGCTTCAGGGAAACCAGATCAGCGTGGTTCATGAGGCAGAAAAGGTGGGAAAGGATGATATTATCGTCATTAATACCTGCGGATTTATTGACAATGCCAAACAGGAGTCGATAGACACCATCCTGCAATACAGCGAGCTGAAGGAACAGGGAAAAGTGGGAAAGGTGATCGTTACAGGCTGTCTCTCTGAACGCTATAAACCCGAGTTACAAGCTGAGATAACGAATGTCGACGCTTACTTCGGCACAAACGACCTGCAAAATATCCTCTCCTCTTTAGGAGCTGATTATAAATACGAATTACTGGGAGAGCGTAAGCTTACTACCCCCTCGCACTACGCATACTTTAAAATCGCCGAGGGCTGCAATCGCCCCTGCTCCTTTTGCGCCATCCCGCTGATGCGCGGGAAGCACGTTTCCAAGTCGATCGAAGATCTGGTCGCAGAGGCAAAAGGACTTGCACGCAATGGCACAAAGGAACTGATCCTGATCGCGCAGGACCTCACCTATTACGGACTGGATCTGTACGGCAGGAGAAACCTGGATGAGCTGCTACGGCATCTTTCGGATGTGCAGGGTATCGAATGGATCAGGTTGCAGTATGCTTATCCCTCAGGCTTCCCGATGGAGGTCCTTGATGTGATGAACGAACGCGATAACATCTGTAAATACCTCGACATGCCGCTTCAGCATATTAGCGATAACATGCTGAAATCAATGCGCCGGGGAATCACCAAACAGAAAACGGTTGATCTGGTAAATGCTATCCGCGATAAGGTTCCCAACATTGCCATGCGGACCACCTTAATCTGCGGCTACCCGGGCGAAACGGAAGCAGACTTCGCGGAAATGAAAGAATGGGTTGAAGAAACGAGGTTCGACCGCTTAGGCTGCTTTACTTATTCGCATGAGGAGAAAACACATGCACATACCCTGATGGATGACGTGCCGCAGGATGTAAAGGAGCAGCGCGTGGAGGATATTATGGAGATCCAGCAGGGCATTTCACTCGAAAAGAACATAGAAAAAGTGGGCAAGACCTTCCGTGTGCTGATCGACAAAAAAGAAGGTGAGTACTTTGTAGGGCGTACTGAATTTGACTCTCCGGAAGTAGATAATGAGGTTTTACTGCATGCATCTGCCAATTATGCTACCGAAGGCAGCTTCGTTCAGGCAAAAATAGTGCGGGCAGAGGACTTCGATTTATATGGACAGATTGTAAAATAAAGATTGCAAGAAAGGGGAATTGATAAAATTCCCCTATTTTCGCATCGCGATGAAAGCAACGTACATCGATTATAGCGAAACCAATAGTTTTTCATCCACGGCACTTAGCTACCTGTCCCGTGATCCTAAACTTCGCCCATTCATATCTGATTTCCCCTCTATTGAAGCCTTTGGAAAGCTGATTGCTTCAAAGAGAGTGACGGCCGATAGGGACGTTCTGGTAGAAGTGCTGAAAAGACAATATGCAGGGGTTGGAGCGGAAAGCGAAAAGTGGAAAGCTGATAGCGCTGTTTTATCGAACATAGAACTCCTTTCAGATCCCAATACTTATACTATTACTACAGGGCATCAGCTCAATATATTCACAGGGCCTCTGTATTTTATTTATAAAATTGTTACGGCAATAAATCTTGCGAAAGAATTAAAGGAAGCCTATCCCAACAAGAACTTTGTTCCGGTTTACTGGATGGCAACGGAAGATCATGATTTTGCTGAAATCAATCATATCAGCCTTCATGGCAAGCCGATCGTCTGGGAGCAGGACAACCGCGGAGCGACCGGGCGTTTACCTACTTCTACAATTGCTCAGCAGTAAAGGCATTTCAGAACTTATTAGGTATTTCAAGTAATTCTGAAAAGCTATCTGCACTGATAGAGGAGGCTTACATTAACCATTCTCATCTGGCTGATGCTACCCGGCATCTTGTAAACGGCCTTTTTGCAGAACACGGTCTTGTTATTGTGGACGCGGATAATCGCGAATTAAAAAAGCAGTTTGCTGATATTATTACAGAAGATATTCTGAATAAGAACAGCTTTCGTCTTATCGACAAAACGAGCAAAAGTCTTGAAGATGCGGGCTTCTCAACGCAGGTAAATGCCAGGGAGATCAATTTCTTCTACATGACGGACGGCTTGCGTGAGCGTATTATAGAGGTAGTCGGCATATTCTCTGTTCTCAATACCGACATCCGGTTCACAGAAGAGCAAATCAAGGAAGAAATAAGCCTCTATCCGGAAAGGTTCAGTCCGAATGTTATTATGAGGCCGCTGTATCAGGAAGTGATACTCCCCAATCTCGCTTATATTGGCGGGGGAGCCGAGATTGTTTTCTGGCTGCAACTGAAAGAAAACTTTGATTTTTACAAAGCCGGATTCCCCCTGCTGCTGCTTAGAAACTCCGCTCTGATCACTGATGAGTCTTTTAGCGGCAAGCTATGCAGGCTTCATCTTAAGCTTAAAGACCTCTTCAAAGACACTGAATCTCTTCAGAAAGACTGGGTGCTTACTCACTCTCATCATACTTTAAACCTCTCTGACGAAAAGAGCGAATTCGAGGCAATATTCCAGAAGATAAAACTGAGGGCCTACAAAATAGATCCTACACTGGCACCCAGCACAGAAGCGATTAATGCAAGACTTAAGAAGGCGCTTAGCAATCTCGAGCAGAAGCTGGTCAAGGCTGAAAAGAAAAATCATGAAGGCGCTTTATCACAGATTGAAAATCTCAGAAATAAGTATTTTCCTGGAGGAGGGCTTCAGGAAAGATCTGAGAATTTCGGAGTTTTCTATGTGAAGTATGGAGATCAGTTCATATCCGAACTAATCAGGCACTTTAAACCGCTTGATTTTAAATTTACTATTCTCGAACCTTAATTATGAGTTCATTACTTTTTCAGGAGAATACATTAAGAACATTTACAGAATGTATTTTCAAAGCTATAGGCTGCTCTGACAGTGACGCTGCGCTGGCAGCTGATGTTTTACTTTCTTCCGACCTTAGAGGTATCGACTCACACGGCGTTGCACGTTTAAGCGGATACGTCCGCCTCTGGGAAAAGCAACGTATCAATACTAATCCCAATATTACAATTGTTCATGAAACTGCCACAACGGCGATGGTGGTCTTGGACTGGTCGTCGCCCCTTTTGCGATGAACCTGGCGATGGAAAAAGCCGAAAAGTATGGCTCTGGCTGGGTGTCGGTAAGAAACTCCAACCATTTCGGCATAGCAGGCTATCACGCGATGCAGGCCGTAAAAAGGAATATGATTGGCTTTGCGATGACGAACGCAAGTCCGTTGGTAGCTCCTACGTTTACAACGGAAAGGCTTTTAGGCACGAATCCCATGTGTTACGCTTTTCCTGCAGGGAAATATCCCCCGGTGGTTGTCGACATGGCAACAGCTGCCGCTGCTAACGGCAAGCTGGAGATAGCCCAGCGGGCACAAAAGTCTGTACCAGCGGGCTGGGACCAGACCAGTTCCGGAGAATCGACTATTGACCCTCATGCTTTAAAGAGCGGGGGTTCCCTCCTGCCACTTGGCAGCGACCGCGATCATGGAAGTCACAAAGGCTTTGGTTTGAGCGCTACCGTCGATATTCTTACTGCAGTACTCTCCGGAGCAAATTACGGTCCCTGGGTACCTCCCTTTGTCGCATTTTTAGATCCTTTACCCGATCTTCCAGGCAAGGGCATTGGTCATTTCGTAGGCGCTATGCGTGTTGACGGCTTCCGTCCGGTCGACGAGTTCAAGCAAAACATGGATCGCTGGATCGAACGTTTTAAAGCTGCAAAACCCATCTGCGAAGACCAACCTGTAGTTATCCCCGGCGAGCCCGAACTGGAGGCCGAAAAGATCAGAAAGGCCGAAGGAATTCCCCTTACAGAAGCGGTCGTAAAAGACTTAAGAGCACTCGGCGAGAAGATGGGATGTGAGTTATAAGCTTCGGCTTTTTAAAACCCTAATAAAGCAACCTCGGCGTCTTATTATGAAATCGATATCCTAATCCCAGCATGAGGTAATTGGGTTCGTGAAAGTCTTTCATATTATACCCGATATGAAGGAACGCACTTCGTGTTGCCATTACCTTCAGGGCCAAAGATTGGTAGGTACCACGAAGATCCCCTCCTTTATGCAGGAAGTTGGAGCCTAATCCGATACTGATTGTAAAAACGGGCATAACATATTCAGCCCTTGCGGAGGCACCCAGGGCAAGCTGACGACCGGTTTCGGGCTTAAAGAATTCCTGTTTAGTGCCCATAATATAATCTTCGGTGTAGACATTCGCGCTACCATCGTATATACCGTCCAGAGAAAGTCCGGCACGAAACCGATAGCCTAAATTATACATCGGAGCGAAGTAAACTCCAACCACAGGGTATTTGAGAGGTGATGGCACCTGTATCAGATTAAACGCAACACCTTTTCGGCGCCAGGATCCAAAGACCACAAGGTCGTAGCTGATATGACGCGGAAACCTAATAAACACTGTATCTGCCGGCCGGTTTTCTATGGAAGCTTTACGCTTTCCGAAATCATAAGCAAGTCCCATTTTCAGTCCGGTCATATTTAAACCTGAATTGGGGAATTCCGTATTTCCATTGGAGAAATGGGTAACATCGATTCCTGTCATCAAATCTATGTTGTTTACAAGGTTCCACTTCAGGAAGACGCCAAAATTCATATAGGCGTTGACCTTTGAGCCTATGATAATATTGTTTGGATTATCCATGTAGTCATACGGCTTCCATCCGTTTGACAATCCAAAGTTCCACTCGTAATCCAGGGATACGCGCGAAGTTAACTTCGCAATTCTCGACCGTTGAAACAAGTATGCCGCGACGGGGCTTCCCAATTCCCTGCTATTTCTAAAGTCGAAAAAAGTTACCCCTACACCCTGATAGGTATCGGAATAGACCTCGCTTCCTAACGACCCTTCGGGCAGGCTAAATGAATATTTTAAATGTCCGGAGAACGAATCACCAAGGGATTTTCGTTCATTATTGTATTTGTCAAGAAAGGGTGCTGAAGGAAAAACGTAAGCAGACCGGAAATCTATTCCGATATTATGTACGAAAGGGCGTGGACGGTCTTTTAATAGTATTTGCTCCTTTTCAATATCTGAAGCTGCTTCCTGGGAAAAGCCATCTATAGTAAAGATAAGCAGCGTGCAAGTTATAATGAACAGTACTTTCAACTTCATTTTTTGAAATCCGAACCTGTTGTGGGTTGCAGGTTGTGAGTTGTATGTTATGATAGCTCGTTTAGATTATAACTTACAACCTTCAACTCACAACCCGCAACTCCTTTAATGTATTCCCATAAACAGCCTGTTCCATCTGATCTTTCCTAAGAAGGAACCGTTGGTATCCCAGCTCATCCATACGAAGAGCGCTTTACCGACGATGTGATCTTCGGGCACGAAGCCCCAGAAGCGTGAATCTAAAGAGTTATCCCGATTATCACCCATCATCCAGAAGTAGTCCATTTTGAAAGTATAGGTATTGGTGGGCTTACCGTTAATAATCAGTTGATGGCCATTTTGCTCCACCTTATTGAGCTCGTATACCTCTATAGCCCTTTTATAGATCGCTATGTTCGTGCTGTCGAGCTTCACGGTCCAGCCTTTCTTAGGAACTATGATTGGGCCAAAGTTATCGAGGTTCCAGTGGAAAGCCGGATCTTTTGGATAAATATCGGCTTCGGGCTCACCTGGATTTTTTATCATCGGTGTTACTTCCTTCACATTTGCCCATCCCTTTATTTCTTCAGCCTGCGCCTGAGTCATATTGAAATAATACTGATCTTCTGAAGCTCGCTGTGCCTCTATATTCATGTCCTGTAAAGTCTGAGGGTTAAAGTCCGTGCCGTCAGATTTTACAGCATAGTATTTTTGCGAAAACTGAGGCTTGTCTGCAAGCTTTCCGTTCACATAAACACCAGCATTGATGATACGAAGGGTATCCCCTCCTATGGCGATGCATCGTTTAATATAATTCTCCCTTTTATCAACAGGCCGGCTTAAAGGAGCATCGGCATCCATGGGATAATTAAAGACAACGACATCGTTTCGTTCGATCTTTTCAAGACCTGGAAGGCGATGATAATCTAATTCAATGCCATCCCAATAAGCCTTTGTCCCGATTAAAGGCATTGTATGATGAGCAAAAGGGAAAGCAACAGGTGTCATTGGAATTCGGGGACCATAATTCACCTTGCTTACAAAGAGGAAGTCGCCGATTAAAAGGGATTTTTCCATAGAGCCTGTAGGAATGGTATAAGCTTCTAAAAGAAAGCTTCTGATGAGCGTAGCGGCAACTACCGCAAAGATGATTGCATCAGCCCATTCACGGCTTGTTGACTTTTTATAGGGGTACTTCTGTTTGAATTCATCAGTTGCCGATGCCCCTAAATATGCTAAGTCTTTATCGAAGCCCCATACGGGAAATAGTATAAAGGAGAAAAGTACCGCACCTGCATGCTGAAGAAACGTGAACTTGCCATAGCACTTTACAAAATCAATCCTCACCCCTATGATCATAATAATATTAATCACGGGAATAAAATACCAGATCATCCACCAGGCGGGCCGGCCAGAAAGTTTAAGCATAATGTAAATACAATAGCCTGGGATAAGGGCTTCCCAACCGGGTCGTCCTGCCTTCTCAAAAAGCTTCCATAATCCAATAACACGAAGTATGGTAATTGGTAAGAGTACAAGTAAAATGCCTAAATAATTCGCTAGTTCCATTAGTTAAAATATCCTCCTTTAAATATCGAAATCAAATATATCTTCTACAGAGTAAAAACCTTTCTTTCCATGAAGCCATTCGGCAGCAACTACAGCTCCGAGAGCAAAGCCTGCACGGGTATGAGCAGTATGTTTAAACTCTATTTCGTCCACCTCCGAGCTGTATATAACGGTGTGAGTTCCCGGCACATCCTCTATCCGGTGCGACTCGATCAGCAGTTGATCGGGTTTATTTACAATTTCCTCGCCCGCGCCAACAAGGTTATTCACCCATTCCTTTTTGCGGTCGAGTCCATCAATGATGCCTTCCGCAATAGTGATAGCCGTTCCGCTGGGAGAGTCGAGCTTTTGTGTGTGATGAATCTCCTCTACCTGTACTTCATACTGCGGGTAAGCATTCATAATCCTGCCAAACACCTTATTTACGAAGAAGAACAAATTCACTCCTATGCTAAAGTTAGAGCCATAGAGCAATGA
>DALYUO010000012.1:3996-7197 GCA_031981225.1 Pararcticibacter sp. | reverse complement strand
CTTTGACCTCCTGCAGATGACCATACCAGCCAGTAGTACCGACAACTACAGGAACACCGGCACTAAAGCAGTCGCTGATATTGCTGAGAACAGAATCGGGAGTACTGAAATCAATGGCCACGTCCGCCTTGGCAAGGTTTTCTTCGGTTAACTGATCAAGATTGTTCTCGTCAATGGCAAGTACAACTTCATGGCCTCGCCCTAAAGCAAAGCGCTCTATGGTACGACCCATTTTTCCATAACCTAAAAGGGCTATCTTCATAATGATATGGTGAATTTTATAGCCGGAACCGGCGTTACTGAAGCAAAAGATAAAGGAGGCATTAACGTGGGCTGCACATTAAAGCCTAATTTGTCGGTGATATCGTACCGAAAGAACTTAGCATCGACATAAGCATCGATCACATTAATAGCGTGGACACCAAGGAAGCCGAGAATACTAAGATCACGGTTGCGCCGGTAAAAGTCCTTTGCAGAAATTAAAGAAGATCTGTCATAAGGCGCATACTGGGGGTCGCGTGTTTCCTGATTATTCAACTCCCGGTATTGAAGTTCTTTAAGGATATCCCTGTAATAGCGGTTGTTAAATTCAAATGCAAGGCCCACACTTACAAGACCGGCATATATAAAAGGAACTTTCCACCATCTTCCGTTCCTGATCTGCCCAAGTCCCGGCAGCATTGCCGATCCCCATGCCGCCCTGCCGGGCATTGCTTCCAGCGCCAGACGGGCTGAATCTTTGAATACCGTTGATTTAGCTTTCTTAGGCTCATCAAGGGGTACGATAGTGGTGTCTTTTCTGGCAGGTGTGGCGCGAACCCTGGCCCCGCCGGTAGCAGAAGCTGAATCTGGAGCAGCGTCTAGGGTGTCTGTCTGCGAAAACGCAGGCATGGTAAGAGCCAAAGCGATAATCAGAATAAAGAATTTCAGAATATGCATCTACCAGTCTAATAGTTCAAGTATACGGCTCAGGTCGTCTTCAGAAACAAAGGGGATCTCGATGGCTCCCTTTCCTTTCGACTGCACCTTTAAGCGTACTTTAGTAGCAAATTTAGAGGCCAGGTCGTCCTGTATTTTCTGATACTGGAATGAAACAGCTTCTTCTTTTGCATGAACTGCCTTTTTCACGCCGATACGCTGTATATCTCTTACCAGTTCTTCAGCTTTACGAACTGAAAGCCCTTTACTTATAACTTCATTATGGACAAATAATTGCTTATCCACATCGTCGAAGCCAAGAATTGCTTTCGCGTGCCCCATGGTAATTTCATTATCGCGGATTGACGCCTGAATTACCGGAGGAAGCCTTAACAGTCTGATATAATTCGTGATGGTTGAGCGGTTCTTGCTAACCCTGTCGCCAAGTTCGTCCTGTTTAAGGTTACACTCATCTATCATCCGCTGAAAGCTTAGAGCTACTTCGATAGCGTTCAGATTTTCGCGCTGAATATTCTCAATCAGTGCCATTTCAAGCATCTGCTGGTCGTTGGCAGTACGCACATAAGCCGCAATCTCCGTTAAACCGGCAAGCTTAGATGCACGAAGGCGTCTTTCACCCGAAATTAGCTGATAGCTGTTTCCAGCCTTACGTACAGTGATGGGCTGTATGAGCCCTTGCAGCTTTATAGATTCGGCGAGTTCATTCAGGGCCTCCTGATCAAAATCAGACCGTGGCTGAAATGGATTTACCTCAACCTGACTGATCCTCACATGACTGATATTACCGGGCGATACTGTTTCATTTATGTTCGGCCTCGAACTTTGGGCCATCTCAGAATCATTCAGCAATGCACTTAATCCTTTTCCTAATCCTGTTTTTCTAATTTGCGTCATGAATTAACTGTTACTTTATTGTTGCCGTCCTCTTTCACCAATCCGTTCTTACGAATGATTTCTCTTGCCAGATTCAGATAATTAATTGATCCTTTACAGTTCGCGTCGTGCATAATGACCGAAACACCATAGCTCGGAGCTTCGCTTAAACGTGTATTCCTTTGTATGATCGTATCAAATACCAGATCCTGGAAATGCGTTTTCACCTCTTCTACTACCTGGTTGGAGAGTCTCAACCTCACATCGTACATAGTAAGCAGAATACCTTCTATCTCCAGATCTGTATTTAGGCGGTTCTGAACAATTTTTATAGTGTTTAGCAACTTTCCCAGTCCCTCGAGAGCGAAATATTCGCATTGAACCGGAATAATTACAGAGTTGGCAGCCGTAAGAGCGTTAATGGTAATCAAACCCAGAGAGGGAGAGCAGTCTATAATAATAAAGTCGTAGTTATCGCGCACCTTGGCGAGAACTGCCCTCATTTTATACTCCCTGTCGGTAAGATTGATCATCTCTATCTCGGCACCTACCAGATCAATATGAGCGGGCAACAGATCAAGATTCGGCGTATCGGTTTTCTGAATAGCATCCATGGGGTCTACATCGTTTATGATACACTCGTAGATACTTTCTTTTATTGTACGGGGATCAAAACCTATGCCCGATGTAGAATTTGCCTGCGGATCTGCATCTACCAATAATGTCCGGTATTCCAGAACAGCGAGGCTGGCTGCCAGGTTTATTGATGATGTGGTTTTACCTACTCCGCCTTTTTGATTAGCTAACGCTATAATCTTACTCATTCCTTATCCTGATTTCTAATCGTATTATTAATTAACACCGTCAGACACACAACATTAAAATTGTTATTTTTGTCTTTCGCGTGTTTTCTTACAATCGCCTAAGATACGAACTTTAAACAATTTAATAAGAGAGGCTATTTCTCGTTTTAAACATATTATCCACAGATGACTACGATAATTGCAAGCACCAACCGTCCCGACAGTTACACTTTAAAAATAGCAGAATATTACCAAAAGCACCTTCATGGAATGGGGCATGAGGCCGACATATTATCTCTTACCGATCTTCCCGAAGGAATTATACATCCGGCAATGTACGAAAAGCAGAAGCTTGAAAGTTTTGAAATCCTGCAGAGCAAAATTACCGCTACCGATAAGTTTCTGTTTATTATACCTGAATATAACGGAAGCTTTCCGGGAATCTTAAAAGTGCTTGTCGACGCCTGCCGTTTTCCCGAAAGTTTTTATGGTAAAAAGGCCGCGCTGGTAGGTGTTTCAACAGGAAAATATGGAAACATCAGAGGAGTAGATCACTTCACAGGCATTTGTCATTACATGAACCTGA
>DALYUO010000012.1:2011-3822 GCA_031981225.1 Pararcticibacter sp. | reverse complement strand
ACATTCCCAGCGATATTGCGGTTCTGCAGAATTGATTTTATCTTAGTAGTTTGTACCCTAAAACCACATTATGAAACAAATCTTTACAACATTATTTTTAGCTGCACTTTTATTCACCGCCGGTACAGCGTTCGCACAGTTTGACACCGTGCTACGCTCCGATGATCCTGGGAAAAACCTTATCAAGATAAATGTCCCTGCGATTGCGGTTAACAACTTCTCTATCCAGTACGAAAGGGCTGTAGGGAAGAAGATTTCTGCTGGCCTCAGCTTTCGCTTCATGCCCAAAAGCGGACTTCCTCTGAAAAGCCAGTTGGAAAACATTATAGACGATGATGACACATGGGATCAGATCGAAGATATGAAAACCAGCAATTTTGCGTTTACTCCCGAAGTACGGTTTTATTTCGGCAAGAGCGTATTCAGAGGCTTTTACGTGGCTCCTTTCGCAAAGATAGCCCATTACACAGCTGATCTTCCTGATTTTGAATACGATGTAGCGCTTCCTCCTTTTGCGAATGCAGGCACCTATATCACTCAGAAAATTCCACTAAGTGGCAAACTTAATACCATTACGGGAGGCGTTTTAATTGGCGCCCAATGGAAGTTAAGTAAGTTACTTTATTTGGACTGGTGGATCCTGGGGCCTCAGTATGGCCACGCTAAGGGAGATGTTGCAGGAACAAAAAGACTTGAATCTCAGGCTGAACGTGATGCATTAAGAGAGGAGCTGGAGGATATAGACGTTCCATTTGCCAAGACAGAAGTAACTGTTGATGAGAATGGAGCCCGATTGGATATTAAAGGCCCATGGACAGGCTTAAGAGCTGGTCTGAATCTCGGCGTACGGTTTTAAGATTTTCGCGGCAATAAAAAAGGGCTGCGCCGGGCAGCCCTTTTTTATTACTTCTCTTTTTAAGTTACGCCTACATCTGCAGCAATTGTTTAAGCTTAGCATATCCTGTTTTACTAACAGGGAGGCTATCTCCCGACTTAATAAGTAGTTTATATGATTCCTTTTCATAGGGCACTAACCCGGTGATTTGCGAAACCTGTACAATGAAGGAACGGTGAATCCTGACAAACTGCTTGTCGTCAAGACTACTTTCAAAAAAGGCCATGGTCTTATTCTTCAGGAACGTGCCACCGGCAGTATGAATTTTCACATAGTCGTCATAAGCCTCTAGATAGTGAACATCTACGGCAGGAATAATCTTGATGGTACTTCGGTCTTTCACCACAATGCGTTCGTTGTAAACCTGAGCTGAAGTGCCACTATCCAGCAACGCCTGCACTTGCTGCCGTGCTTCGGTAAGGTTCTGCTGGTCAAGCCATTTATCCACAGCCTGTTTAAACCTTGTCTTAGCAAAAGGCTTTAAAAGATAATCTACTGCATGTGTCTCGAATGCTTTGATAGCGTACTCATCAAACGCCGAGGTAAATATTACTGCTGGCCGTGTATCAAGCAGCTCAAGCATTTCAAAGCCGGTAATCTTTGGCATTTGAATGTCGAGGAATATCAGATCGGGTTGGTGCTGCGTTACAGCTTTCACCCCTTCAAATCCGTCGCCACATTCTGCGACCACTTCAATCTGCGGATAATCTTCCAGATATTCTTTTACAACCTCTCTTGCTAAAGGTTCGTCATCAATTAATATTGCCCTTGTCATATTGTGGTATCTTTACCGTCGTTGTAAAAATATTATTTTCTCCGTTTGTTTCAAGTAAATCTGTACGGGCAAATAAAAGATAAAGCCGCCGCTTTATTCCTGTAAATCCAAAACCGGTGCCGCTTTTAGGGCGAACCGTAC
>DALYUO010000012.1:0-2001 GCA_031981225.1 Pararcticibacter sp. | reverse complement strand
GCAACTCGCATTAATACTGATAGTTACTTCTCCGGTGGTGTCATAGAGACCAAACTTAATTGCATTTTCTACCAGCGGCTGCAGGATCATAGCCGGAAGTTCTAAATTCTCACAACCGTCGGCCTTGTTCACCTCGGTATTGAGCCGGTGCCCGAACCGTACCTTTTCAATATCGAGATACAACTGCAGGTGTTGAAGCTCTTCTTCGAGCTTCACAAATTCGTTCTCCGCCTTTTTTAAAGTTCCCCTTAGAAAATCCGACAGCTGATGGATCATGGTGCGGGCCTCCTCTGGCCTTCTTCCCACGAGTGCACTAATAGAATTCAGGCTATTGAATAAAAAGTGGGGCTGCAGCTGCTGCCTCAAGTTGAATAATTCCGCTTCACGTGCCAGCTTCTCGGCATCGGCCTTCCTTCTTTCATTCTCCTTCTGATCATGCATGGTATACCAAAGCATACTGATAAGAGCAGTGCCGCTGATCAGCAGAAAACCTATACATCCTCTTATGAGTAACGACTTGTCAAGAATGTCTGCATAAACGGTACTTTCACCCATCATATACAACAGCAGCCACCTCGACAAAAACACCCAAATACCCGAAAGGAGGATACACCAGGCTACTACATTAAAATAGCGCCCCTTACCGGGCTGATAAAAGCGTAATGTATTGCTTACCACCAGCGACGCCACTCCCATACACGCAATTACCTTTTTTGATGAAAATAATGATACATCCACGGCCTTAACTTTAGAAGCTTCGAATGTCTATACCACCAAATATTGAGGTTCCCCGAAGTATCAAAACTTTTCCTTCGGCCATATTTCCCGCAGGTATCAGGGGTCTTTTATCTTCTATCCCTCCAAAAAGAGCTGCCAGATCGGAAGTAACTTTCCACTGTGGAGGAATAATAAGCTTTGTGCCTCCAAATACCTGAGTTACATCGATAACTACCGTGCCGTGAATATCGGCTTGCGACAGGTTTACTTCGGCTCCGCCCATGATGGTCACGATATCCCCTCCCCGGAAATTCTTAGAGAATATATTCTTTTTAATACCTCCGAAAACAGAAACCGTATCAAGGTAATCCTCCCTAAAAGCGTTAGGGTCGTTTTCATTTGTTGTGTTAAAAGTACCAGCACCTGTAAATGTAGCTCCTGTATCTGCAACAGGCTCTGCGGTAGCACCTGACGGCGTATTTTCTTCAGTTGGGGGAACTTGTACTCTCTTATCCCAGCCAAAGCGGTCACGGTCCCTGAACTTTAATCTCTCTGCTTTTCGTCTTCCCAGAATCAGGTACAATCCCAATCCCATAACAAGTACAGGGAAAATAAAATCACTGAGATCAAGACCGGGAATTAGCTTCGCAGCCAGTAAAATAACGCCCATGAAGATGAGAATAAGGGCGCCCGGATTACGGAAGTCATTCCTCATACCGGAAAAGATTCCTAAAACGATCAGGATCGTTGGAAAGCTGATAATCCAATCAGGGATGAAGCCTCCAAGTGTCTTTATAAGCAGGATGACTCCGAGGAAAAGAAGAATAAGCCCGGCCCACTGCTTACCCGATCCTGGCTTTTTTTTATTATAGTGTGTGTTAGCGGTTTCCATTATCTTAATCTTTGCATCAAAGATATGGGAGTTGACGTTGCCCGGCAATAGCTTTTAGGTCGGAAACAAAAGAAATTCGGTAAACGGCAGAAAAAGACCGGCGAAAAAGCAGAGCATCCTTACGCCGGTTACATCAAATAAGATACTTTTTATTGAACTATTGATATAATTTGATGAATAGCGTTAATTAGCAGTCCCTTTCTTTACATAAAATTATTCAATCAATCTCGAACCTGATACAAAGCGTTTTAATACCCATTCCATGAAGAATCTCTTTTTTATCATTTTATTTATCAATTCTATTGTTTTTGCGCAGGAGCGTAAAGCCCCCGCCTACCCCCTTATAACTCACGATCCTTATTTCAGCATATGGTCGACATCAGATACATTGG
>DALYUO010000011.1:38414-48754 GCA_031981225.1 Pararcticibacter sp. | reverse complement strand
TGGAAACCTGCCATAGTAATATGGTAAGGCGCCGGGCGCTTAGCCTACATCACCCCATTTTATTTCCGGTGGTAACTATCATCATCATGGAAGTCTTCATCAACAAGATGCGAAAGATGAAGGGGCTGCGTAAAATGATACTCATTGAGGAAGCCTGGAAAGCCCTGATGAAAGAAGGCTTTGCGGAATACATTAAATACCTCTTTAAAACAGTAAGAAAATTTTTCGGCGAGGCCATCGTGGTAACCCAAGAGATAGAAGATATCATTTCATCACCTGTGGTTAAGCAGGCCATAATCAATAACAGCGATTGCAAAATACTGCTTGACCAAAGCAAATACCAGAACAAGTTTGACCAGATACAGGAATTATTGGGACTGACCGAAAAAGAGAAGGCTTTGGTGCTTTCCGTAAACAAATCCAATGATCCCACCAAAAAATACAAGGAGGTATTTATCAGCCTTGGCGGTATGCTTAGCAAAGTGTACCGTACCGAAGTAAGCCTGGAGGAATACCTGGCCTATACTACGGAACAGACAGAAAAAGTAAAGCTGATGGAATATGCGGCAAGGTTTGGCGGTGAAATACAAAAAGGCATTGCAGCAATGGCAGACGACATAAGAAGTAAAATTTAAAATAAAGGATTTATGAAAAAGATTTTAGCAATAATAATCATGTGCGCAGTATTACTGGTTGTGCCTACCCAAAAGAGCCATGCTGTTGTATGGGTTGTAGTTAAAGCTGCCGTAAAAAAGGTAATCAAGGCTATTGACTTGCAGATACAGCGGCAACAGAATAAAGTGATCTGGCTGCAAAATGCGCAAAAAACATTGGAGAATACCTTGTCTAAATTAAAGCTGGACGAAATTTCGGAGTGGACAGAAAAGCAGAAGGAGCAGTACCGGAAGTATTATGAAGAACTGGCTAAAGTAAAAGCCATTATCTCCTATTACCAGCGCATCCGGGACATTACCAGAAAGCAGGTGCGGTTGGTGGATGAATATAACAGATCGTGGCAACTCATCCGGCAGGATGAACATTTCACTGCTGGCGAGATCAATTATATGGCAACGGTTTATTCTGGCATACTGAATGAAAGCCTGAAGAATATCGACCAGATCTCCCGCATCATAAAATCTTTTACCACAACCATGAGTGATGCCAAACGATTGGAACTTATTAATGATGCCGCTGACCGGATAGATGGCAACTACGATGACCTGATTCTCTTTAACCGCCAAAATGTGTTGTTAAGCCTCCAGCGGGCAAAAACTGCAATTGAGGTAGAAACGGTAAAAAAACTATATGGACTTCCCTAAAGCTAATGATATGAAAAAGGTACTTGTACTTCTGCTGCTCTTTGTGTCGGCAACAGGCAGCCTTCAGGCACAAACTTTTGCCGAGTGGTTCCAGCAAAAAAAGACACAGAAAAAATACCTGCTCCAGCAGATCGCAGCTCTACAGGTCTACATCGGATACGCCCAGAAAGGCTATAAGATAGCCAAAGAAGGACTTACCACGATCAGCGGTTTTACCAAAGGCGAGTTTAACCTACACGGAGATTATTTCAATTCCCTTAAAACCGTGAATCCCAAAGTCAGGAAATATGTGAAGGTAGCCGACATCATTTCACTACAGGTAAAGATTGTACAGGATTATAACCGAACCTATGGGAAGCTTGCTAAAAGCGATGCTTTTTCCAGCGAAGAACAGGACTACATCCGAAGGGTATTCGGCAGACTGCTGAATGATTGTGAACAGACGCTGGATGCATTGATTGCTGTTACCACCGATGGCAAACTGGAGATGAAAGACAATGAGCGGATGAAGAGGATAGATCAATTGTACACTGACATGCAGGATAAATACACGTTCTCCAAAAGTTTCAGCAACGATGCCAGCCTTATTGCAGCCGCCAGAATAAAAGAACAAACCGAAATACAAACCAGCCGTGCATTGCAGGGCATTAAAAATGAATAAACATGAAAAAGATAATTCTTATTGCTTGCCTTACTTCATTTGCCTTGCTGCCTGCCTTCAAAGCATCAGCACAAGCAGACGAAATTGCACAATTGGTATTGAACATAGAAAAACTGGCGCAATTCAAGCAAATACTCAGCGATATGAAAAAAGGCTACCAAATACTGGAAGGTGGCTACAACACCGTCAAAAATATTTCACAAGGCAACTTTAGTTTGCATAAAGCTTTTCTTGACGGACTGATGGAGGTAAGCCCGACCGTACGCAATTACAGGCGTGTGGCCGATATTATCAATTACCAGGTTGTACTGGTAAAGGAATACCGTAATGCCTATGACCGTTTCAGGCGAGACAATAATTTCAACCCCGATGAACTGGCTTATCTGAGCCGGGTATATAATAACCTGCTCAAAGAAAGCCTGCGCAACCTCAACGAACTGACCACTGTGATCACAGCGGGTGAAGCTCGCATGAGTGATGATGAGCGCTTGCAAGCCATTGACCGCATTTATGCTGATATGCAGGATAAGTTGATGTTCCTGCGACACTTCAATAACAACACAACGGTACTGGCAGTACAAAGGGCTAAAGAAAGAAACGATGCGCAGACCATCCGTAAAATATATGGATTAAACAATTAAATAAACGACATATGGTAAAGTGTAGAAAGATCGTCTGGATGGCGTTAGTGGGGTTGATGTTGCCTTTTATAGGCCATGCGCAAGGCATAGCAGGTGAAATGAACGGGATGCATGGTGTGTTAGACCAGCTGTATGATGAGATGATACCTTTATGTAGCCAGCTCATTGGTGTTGGACAAGGACTGGCTGGTTTTGCCGCCATGTGGTATATCGCTGCAAGGGTTTGGCGGCTTTTGCGTATTGATATTCCCTTCCATTTTGGGATTGATTAATGGTGTGATGAAACCAACCGTAACGGCTACCGCTGCTATGGTGGAAGGTTCTGATAAAGCGATTGCCGTCTTACTCCAAAAGAAAGAGGAGGCGATTAAGCAATCAAATGTTTGGCAAATGTACGTCGGAGAAAATGGTGGTGGTGATAGAGATCGTTGGTATAAATATACGCATGATAATGCTGATCCATCTGACGAGGGATTTTTCGAGAGCATAGGCAATGACGTCAGGTTTGCCATGTCCAAAGCATCATACAGCTTCCGAAATTCTGTAAAAGAGTGGATGAGCGAAGTGCTCAGGGTATTGTTTGAAGCGGCTGCATTATGTATTGATACGCTACGAACGTTTCAATTGATTGTACTCGCCATATTAGGGCCATTGGTGTTCGGCATTGCCGTCTTTGATGGGTTTCAGCATACGCTTACGGTCTGGCTGGCCCGATACATCAACATTTTCTTATGGCTTCCAGTCGCCAATATCTTTGGCAGCATCATCGGCAAGATCCAGGAAAAAATGCTTACGCTGGATATATCTCAGGTACAAGAATACGGTGATACATTCTTTAGCAGGACAGATGTTGCCTATCTGGTCTTCATGATCATCGGTATAATCGGATATTTTACTGTTCCCTCCGTCGCTAATTACATCGTTCATGCTGGCGGTGGTGGCGCTTTGGGTCACAAGGTTACCAGCCTTTTCAGCAGTTCCTCAAGAAGTGTCGTCAGCACAGCATCAGCGGGTGCAGGCATGGCGGTAGACGCAATGGGAAATGCAGCAAGTCGCATATCGCAGAGCATGGCCAGCAACGGTTCTTCTAACCCTTATTTCAATGATAGCGGTAGCGGCAGTTCGGGTTATATGAACGACAAATTAAAGGGTAATTCTTAATCAGGTAAAAGGAGGAAATATGTTCAAAAAAATGAAAAATATTGATACGGCATTTCGGCATGTAAGAGGTTTTACCATGTTGATGATTGTAGGTTGTGTGCTTATTTGCTGTTTTGCACTCTATAAAAGTTTTAGTCTTGTGTCGCAGATGCAGGGCAAGATTTACATTCTTGCCAATGGTAAAGCCTTAGAAGCTTACGCTTCGGAACGGCGAATTAACATTCCTGTAGAAGCAAGAGATCATGTGAAGACCTTTCACAGGCTGTTCTTCACCCTTGATCCCGATGATAAAGCTATCCAGGCGAATATTACTAAAGCGCTGTATCTCGCAGATGGAAGTGCCAAACGAACTTATGATGACTTGAAGGAGAATGGCTTTTACGCAGGATTAATCTCGGGCAATGTCAACCAGACGATAATGGTAGATAGTGTAGCGGTCGACATCAACGAATATCCTTACCGGTTCCGCTGTTTTGCTACCCAAAGTATTGTCCGCCCCACCAGCATAACCACCCGCAGTTTGGTTACAGAAGGTGGACTGCGAAACGTATCCCGCAGTGATAATAATCCTCATGGTTTCCTGATCGAGCGATGGAATATCATTGACAACAGGGATTTAAAAACAGTTAGCAGGCATCAATAAATGGAGGCTATGAAATTCTTACTTAAAAATAAAAACCGAAAAGCACAGGAACCCGCTGTTGAAAGCAAAGTTGCTAAAGGGATGCAGGCATTGTATAGAAACCTTCAATGTACCTGGGCAACATACATGGAAAAGCTTACGGCAAAACTCTCGTCCGGCAATTGGAAGATTGTACTTGTTCTTTTTGTATTGCTTACCGGCGGGTACAATGCTTACCTGATATTAAATGCTTTTACTCAAAAAGAGATAAAATCATTTGCTGTTACTCCCATCAAAAAACCTGAACACCTGACCCAAACAGGTGATGCCAAAAATGGAGCCTTGCAAGTCTCAGAAGCAGAATACCTGCGAATTCGCAGTTTCAGGATTTACATGGATAGTCTGCTGGGAAGTCCTTCCAGTAAACCGGTATATGACAGTATCACCAACAATCGTCCCGGCCTCATGGATAGTGTGCGATTTATAGAAAACTATTACGAACAATTTAAAAATAAATAAACATGGAAAAGAAAGTAAAAACTCCAAAGATGATCAGACAACGCAGATTTATGTTGATGATGCCTTTGCTCGCATTGCCTTTTATGACTATGATGTTCTGGGCGCTTGGTGGCGGTAAAGTGCAAAAAGCAGAAGCGCAAGCCCAAAAACAGGAAGGCTTTAATCTCAAACTCCCATCTGCGAACTTTAAAGATGATAAGCCGATGGATAAAATGAGTTACTATGATCGGGCAAAATCAGACTCGGCAAAATTTCTCGAACTCGTAAAAAATGATCCGAACTACCGGAATATGACTTTATCCGATACAGAGGATTATTTACAGGAACCGAACGTTGGATCGAAAAGATCAGAAAAAGGTTTAAATACTTCTATATACGGAAGTAGTGGATATAATGACCCCAATTCAGAGAAGATCTACCAAAAGCTGGCTGTCCTTAATAGCGAATTAAACAAACCCGTAAATGTGCCCACTGCCGCGGAGGATAGGGAAACTCGCAACTCGATTAGTAATAAACGAACTTCTGTAGGAACAGCCGATGTAGATAGACTGGAACAGATGATGCAAATGATGAACCAACCCGGTGAAACTGATCCCGAAATGCAACAGATTAACGGGATGTTGGAAAAGATACTGGACATACAGCATCCTGATCGGGTACAGGAGAAACTAAGGCAAACTTCAGAAGCAAGAAAGGGACAGGTTTTTGCCGTTTTTTCTCAACCCGCTGACAACACAGTTTCTTTATTGGCCGGCCAACAAAGTAATAGCCAGATAAATGGCTTCTATCCACTGGACGATGCCTCTGCTATCGAAGAATCACAAAATGCTATACAGGCAGTTATCCATGAAACACAGACCATAGTTGATGGCTCTACCGTCAAGCTGCGTCTGGTAAATGATATATTTATCAGTGGAGTACATATCCCCAAAGATAATTTTCTGTTTGGTACTGCTTCTTTAAGAGGGGAAAGATTAAGCATTCAAATCAACAGCATCCGTTACAACAATTCTTTGTTTCCGGTCGAGCTTTCCGTGTATGACATGGACGGGTTGGATGGCATCTATATCCCAGGTGCCATTACACGGGATGTTGCTAAACAATCAGCAGACCGTTCCATGCAAACCCTCGGGCTGACCTCCCTTGATCCTTCATGGCAGGCGCAGGCAGCAGGAGCTGGAGTAGAGGCCGCAAAGTCTCTATTCAGTAAGAAGGTAAAACTTATCAAGGTCACAGTGAAAGCAGGCTATCAGGTACTGCTCCATGATGAAAAACAAAAACAGGATCAATCAAGCTAATTATTTAATCATTAAAATTCCAGAAGATGAAAAAGATCAGTGCAGTAATGGTAATGGGATTTTCCCTTTTTGTTACATTTTTCAGCGCCCAGGCGCAACAGGCAATCGGTAGTGTTCAGGTCAGATCAATTGAGCCTTACCAGGTTGCTATATCATTTTTCAAAACAACTAACATTATTTTTTCACATGCTATCATCAGTGTAGATCGTGGCAGTAAAGATGTCCTTGCACAGAAAGCCAAAGGCGTGGAAAATATCTTGCAAATAAAGGCAGCAAAGGAGGGTTTCCCAGAAACTAACCTTACTGTTGTAACGGCAGACGGAAAACTTAATTCTTTCCTTATAGATTACGCAGATCAGCCTTCCATACTAAACCTGTCACTGACTGGTAGCGAGCCGACGAATACCATTTTCCTTTCACCGGAAAACATTAATCAGGCCATTGTAGAGCGTTACGCAAAAACAGCGATCCTGTCGAAAAAGAAAGTAAGGGGGATTAAGGATAAAGATTTTGGTATCCGTCTCCGAATGAATGGCCTCTTTATTCAGGGCAATGTGATGTACATGCGCATCAACATCGAAAACCAGTCCAATATCAATTATGATATTGACCAGCTTCGTTTCTTTATACGCGATCAGAAAAAAGCGAAACGAACGGCAACCCAAGAAATAGAAATATTGCCTGTTCTCACCTATAATAATACCGATAAAATTAAAGGGCAGACCAGTAATACTATTGTGTTTGCGCTGTCAAAGTTTACTATTCCTGATAAAAAATACCTGGCCATACAACTCATGGAAAAGAATGGTGGCAGGCATCTGGAATTGCATATCAAAAATAAGACAATCGTAAAAGCACTACCGATTGATTGACTTAAAGACGGGATAGCTTGGTAATGAAGCCAACTATTCTATTCCCGTCGAATTGAACCTGTATTTATTTCCTTAAAAAAATGAATATGAAAATCAGTAAAGATGATTATCAGGATATTTTGGAATATCTCGTGAGAAAACGTGAGGAGGGTGAAGAATTTGTCGCTTTCCTCAGCGAACCCTACCCTCTCAATAAGGAAGATCTATCCACCTTCCCTACACAATATGAGGCTCAGGAGTTCTGCTATGAAATGTCAACCGATGTAGATAACTATGACTATCTGGCAATAAGGTCCGCTTACAGAACAATGACACAGGCTGTTGAAAACAATGACCTGATGATTGAAAGGGAAGGTATTGTTGATGTATCCTTAATGGTAGCGATGTATTATCAGCAATTAGAAACAGAACAATTAAATAACAATCAAAATTCAAAAATCATGAATCAGAAAAATTTTGAATACCTGCGTGATCAGGTAAAGTACACAGGTTTTGGTGAAGGGTTAGAAAATGACCTGAAGCAAAAAATTGAAGAAGGCAAACCGGAATTTAAGTTGCAGTATCAAACGCAGTATGGCAATGATTCGGTTTCTGCAACATTGAATTTCAGTCAGTCGAAACAAAGTGATATGTACTTCTTCAATTCCTACCAGGCCAGCTTGCAAAAAGAAAACAGTGCTGAAAAAATGGAGCAGTCCTTTTACATCAACAAAGGCAGTAATATCACTTTGAAGGAAGCTTATAATCTGATGGATGGCAGATCTGTCAATAAAGACCTCACCAATAAGGAAGGTCAGGTTTACAATGCCTGGGTACAGATGGACTTTAAGCAGAGTGATGATAACGGCAACTTCAAATTGAAGCATTATCATCAAAATTATGGTTACGATCTGGAAGCTACATTGTCTAAACACCCGATCAAAGAATTAAGTAATGATGATTTTAAGGCCAGCTTGCTCGACAGTCTTAAAAAAGGGAACCGGCAATCAGCAACCTTTTTGCAGAACGACACAGAGCAAAAACAATACATCGAGGCCAATCCCCAATTCAAGACAATCAATATTTATGATAGCGGCATGCAAAGGCTGGACAATCGCCAGGCAAAAACAGAAAGGCAATCCGAAGGCGAAAGCAATTCGGTTAAACAGGACAGTAAAAAGGAAAGGCAGACACCTGCTGAAGATGATGGTCCTGAAATACCGAAGGCTGCGAACAAAAGAAGGAAAAAGCAGGCGCAATCCATGTAATGGGCAACAGGATATTATATAACATAAAATGTTGACTTATGAACAACCAGCATCCCGTAAACAGAGTGGAAATGGAGCTGAACCAATGGCGTTCAAGGGAAGAGCGCTTCAGTAAACTGTTTTCATTTAGTCTTTCATCCAACAGTGTGTTACTCAAAGAAAAACTGGAATACTATGATCGCATTGCGGCAAAGTATAAAGGCACACAGGATTCGGATGAACGCTTTGGGCTGAAGGCACTAAGACAAGAGAGAAATCGGATAGAAAAGCAGCTCTATCCAAATCTCCTAATACGCCTGTTACGCAGGTTGTTGGTTGTTCCCTTTAAAGAGCAGGTTATTGTACGGCAGAACGAGCGACGGACTGAACAAAACAATCAACTGTTGCATAGTCAATTACAACGTTCCGGGTTTTCCGGTCTTTCTAAAAAAGTAGAGGAACAGATCAGGCAGGGGCAGCCTCAATTTGTACTCCCGGTTTCTTATTATATCAATGATAAAGAGAGGCTGGATCATCAGCTATCATTTGTCAAAGATCAGTCCGGGCAATACAGGTTTGAAGGTTATAAAATCAATCTACATAACGAGACAAAGCCTGAAGAACAGCGACAACAGTATTTTGGGATGAGGACAGACTACAATATAAATACTACTGAAGCTTATAACCTGCTTACCGGCCGTGCCATTCAAAAAGAAGGAACCTGGATGCAACTTGACCTGAATGATAAAGATCCGCATCGCAATTTCCGTATTAAAGAATTTCATTCCGGCTATGGTTATGATCTTCAAAAAATATTACAGCAAATACCCTTAAAAGAATTGCTCAATAAGAATGATGCGGATAAGCTACATGATGCACTAAGGCAAGGGAATCGACAGTCGGTAAGCTTTATAAAGGACGGTAAAGAACAACGCTATTATATTGAAGCCAATCCTCAATTCAAGTCAGTAAATATTTATGACGAACATTCTAGAAAGGTAACGCTCAATACCGCATTAGGAAACAAAACGATGCAAGCGGTTAAATTGACGCATAAAATCAATGAACGGCAGGAAAAAAATCACATGAAAAAGAATGCTATGCGTGTAAGCTAACAACGATTAGACATAATGGAGCAGTTAAACCCTTTATCTGATTTCTTTTCAGCCATACAACAGGATGGCCGTATCAGCATCACGCACATAGGTATATATGCTGCTTTGCTGCAATACCGTATAGATAATGGTTTTATCAATCCCATTCAGGTTTTCAGCCATGAGATTATGCAGCTTGCTAAAATATCTGCTCCAATAACATACCACAAATGTGTGAGGGAATTAAGTGAATACGGATATATCAATTATATGCCTTCTTTCAAACGTAATCAAGGGAGTAAGATTTATTTTCCTGATTACAGATAAGAACAATTAGAAGTGATGAAATTAAAAACTTAGCAAAGCCCGTAAAGGGCTTTTGCTGTCTAAACAGAGGAGGTGCAAAGTGGAAGAGGAAATGAACAGGCCTGTTTATCAGACAGAAAGTAATGAAAATAAAGAGAATTGTTTCTCATCATCCGAGCTAAAATTGCTAAATTTGATAGCAGAGTTAGTAGTTAATATTTCTATAAGAGAGAGCTATGAAAAAAGCAATACGATACCTACGCTTCAGCGATAGAAAGCAAAGCAACGGGTCAATAGAAAGGCAAGAGTTATATACTGGTCAATGGGTAAAAAATAATGAAGTTGAATTAGTCGATACTTTCATCGACCGGGGATACAGCGCAAAAACATTTGATCGTCCTGATTTTAAAAAACTACAGGAGTTTATTTCCAAACACCATAAAAGGGTTGATTATCTCATCGTAGACCAGTTGGACCGATTTAGCAGAAACGCAAGTGAGGCTATGGGGTACGTGAAAAAATTGCAGCAAACTTACAGCATACAAATCGTTAGCGTAACTGAAGGTATCACTTTTGACTATGATACACCCGGCAGCTTTTTTAGGGCTGGACTTCAATTAT
>DALYUO010000011.1:35097-38404 GCA_031981225.1 Pararcticibacter sp. | reverse complement strand
ATAGGAGCATCAAAGTTCGTGGCGGAATTTACACTGCAAAAGCAAAGGAAGGTCGGTACATCTACAAAAATCCTCCATTTGGCTATTATAAGGTTGGGGAACGCAAAGAGAGGCGACTTGTAATAGACGAGTCGCAGGCTGCAGTAGTCAGGTTTATATTTACAGCATTTTTAAAAGAGGTGCCTATATATCTCATAGCAGAACAAGCCAGAGAGAAGGGCTTTAGAAGGTCTGGCAATGTGGCTATACAGCGCATTCTTAGTTATCCTCTTTATGCAGGAATGCAATATGTTGAGCCTTTTAAGACCTATCCCGGTGGTTTGTTTCCTGCACAACATGACCCAATTATAGACCTTGCTACATGGGAGCAAGTGCAACGCAAGCTTAAAAAACCTGAAAAGGAAAAGGTAGTAGTCAGCGATGAAATGCCTCTGAGAGGTGTATTGAAGTGCTCATGCGGAAAACCTTTAACGGGAGCACCTTCACGTGGAAAGCTTGGCCGTTACTACTACTATTATAAATGCAATAAAAGCTCACGATCAGCTTCGTCAGGTTTTTGGCTTAATGAGCATGCCTGATAAAGCAATTAAAGTCATTAGGAATAGCGCCGACAGGATATTTGAAAACAAGATAGTGGAAGATAAACGGCTATTGGAAGACAAAAAAAGGGAGCTTGCTTCAGAGGAAGCAAAGCTGTTTTCAATAGAGGAAAAGTGGATTACAAACAAAATAACGCAGGATACTTATGAAAGATGGTTTAGCACAATTAACAACTCAAGAATATCTCTAAGAGCTTCAATTGAGCGTTTAAGTGGTAACCAGGATAAGACGTATAAAATTCTTCAAAAGAATTTGGATAAACTTTCTGACCTTGAATTTGTGTTCACAAACACGAATACACTGGAGAAACAAGAGTTGGTAAAGCTGGGGTTCGAGCAAAATCTTTACTATCATGATGGGGTGTATCGAACCCCGACAATGATAGATTTACTTGCTCATAACTCTCACATAATGAGGGAAAAAGGGTTGCTTATATATGAAAAAAAGCGGGAGAATTTTTCAATTCCCCCGCTCAGCGGTCCGGACGGGACTCGAACCCGCGACCCCATGCGTGACAGGCATGTATTCTAACCAGCTGAACTACCGAACCGTTCCTTTTGGGACTGCAAATATAGCTTGTTTCTTTTATTTGTCAATATATATTTTCAATTAGTTCCCTTAAAGCTGACTATCAGGCAAATAATTTTCGACGAATATTCACAAGGTCGATTTTTCAACTCTATATGCCCGATCCTTCTTTCATTTTCTCTGCATTTTCGGCAAATTGAAGGGCATCGATGATGTCCTGTATCTCTCCATCCATAATAGCCGGGAGGTTATACATCGTTAATCCGATACGATGTTCTGTTACTCTCCCCTGTGGATAATTATAGGTACGGATCTTCGCCGAGCGGTCACCTGTAGACACCATTGTCTTTCGTTTGGCAGCGATATCTCCGGTTTGCTTCTGAACCTCCAGGTCGTAAAGTTTACTACGCAGCATTTCCATGGCAAGCTCGCGGTTAGCAAGCTGAGAACGCTCTACCTGGCAAACTACTACCATACCCGTCGGCTTGTGAGTAAGTTGCACCTTTGTCTCTACTTTGTTTACGTTCTGCCCTCCTGCACCTCCTGAACGCGAAGTCTGCATCTCCACATCGGCAGGATTAAGATAAAAATCAACTTCTTCTACTTCAGGCAATACAGCTACGGAAGCTGCCGAGGTGTGAACACGTCCCTGTGTTTCGGTATCCGGCACGCGCTGTACACGATGCACACCCGACTCGTACTTAAGCTGGCCATAGACATCTTCTCCCGAAACCTTAAGAATCACCTCCTTGTAGCCACCTGCAGTACCTTCTGTTACGTCCACCACTTCCGTTCGCCAGCCTTTCTTCTCGAAAAACCGTGTATACATCCGGTAAAGGTCTCCAGCAAACAAAGCTGCCTCGTCGCCTCCCGTACCTCCGCGAATTTCGACGACTGCATTTTTAGCATCCTCGGGATCCTTAGGTATCAGCATCAGACGAATTCTCTCCTCCATTTCCTCTTTCTGCTCAAGCAAATCATCAAGATCAAGCTTCGCCATCTCGCGCAACTCATCGTCTTTCTCGTTATTGAGGATCTCCCGGTTTGCATCTATATTAGATACCACATTGTGATATACCTTATACTCCTCCACGATCTTTCCCAGATCCTTATATTCCTTATTCAACTGAGCAAAACGTTTCATATCGCCGATGGTTGCAGGGTCACTCAACTCCCGCTCCACCTCTTCCCAGCGTAATTTTATCGCTTCTAATTTATCTAGCATGTTTTATTCAAAAGCAAAAGCATAGTCGGAGAACGTCCCCCAATGACTGATGCGGTTTATACTTATTTTTTTACAAAGTGCACAAAAATAAGGCTTTTTATACAAAAAGTAACGGCCATTAGGTTTTCGCCCGGGAAACTAGTTTAAGAACATAAAAGATAGCACAGGGGACCGGATCATTGCTCTATGCCTTCATGCATTCCTATGTAAGATTGTCAATGAAAAGATCAGTCTTATAACTGGAGATATTAAACAGAAGCAATATTGAAGAAATAATAGGTATAAACCCGGATAAATGCCTGACAAGTGTCTAACCAAAGCCGGATCTCATCAGCATCTTGTCAGCATCTCCTCAGTATCATGTCAGACTAAAGTCTGACGAGAGTCTGACATGATGCTGACAAGAGCCTAATGAGATGCTGACAAGATCAGGTTCTGGTCAGGCACTGGTCTGGGACTTTTAAGGGATTGGAGTGATAAGTGTATCCTGGAGAAGTTACTTATGGATGCTACTTACAAGATAACAATGATAATATAGGGCCGTCTTTGAACATTAAACATGACCAGGGTATGATGCTCCTCCACGGGTAAAGCAGAACATCACATTATATACTGGGAGAGAACAAAAATAAATTGTTATTTTGGGGTTAGATTCGCTTTTTGCCTTTAGATAGAATATTTATGAAAATTTAGCGGAAAAGATTGCAGATGGACAGTACTTTAAGCAAAGAGAAGCCAGTAGTACGACTAAGGGCGTTCCGTGCAATTGATGACCCTGAGGCCTGCGCACTGTTTGTAGAAGGACATACGCATGTGCTTACTAATTTCGGGATTCAGAAGATCACCTCTGCAAGGCATGGATGGCTTACCAATCCGGCAGCTTTTGTCCTGATAGTAGAATCGCTGGACAAAAAGAAAGTGTATGGCGGCGCCCGCATACATGTTGCGGGCGGA
>DALYUO010000011.1:32161-35087 GCA_031981225.1 Pararcticibacter sp. | reverse complement strand
CGGAAGTGAACCCTTACCCATTGAGCAGGCTACAGGAGCGATGGATCCGACAATCCATAGTCTGGTGAGAAAATATGCACTGCATGGCACCGGAGAAGGCTGCGGGCTATGGAATTCAAGGGAAATAGCTGGCTACGGAATCGGCAGTATCTTCTTAACCCGCGCAGCAATATCGCTTGCCCCGCAGATCGGCATTAAATCGCTTTTTGCGCTTTGTGCCCCTTATACTGTAAAGTTAACCGAAACTGTAGGGTACCGGCTCGAAACAAGAGTGGGAAATAACGGTACATTCTATTATCCAAAGTTAGATCTCATAGCAACAACGATGATCTATGAAGACATGGATGGGTTAAGCACAGCAAGTGAAGAAGACCGCAATGCAATGATGGAGTTAAGGAAAAACCTCAATATTGTTCGCACAGAGGTATTAAGAAAAAAAGAAATTGAAATTCATTATGAGCTGAAAATCCCTAACCTTGATAAATGGAGCCTTGCTGATACTATCGCAAATTCGCAAAAAGTACATCCGGTTACAATTGATGAAAATAACCTGAATATCCTGTAAACAATAGTAATATACCTCGAATGTCTGATAAACACTACGACATCAGTTATCTGGAAGGAACTGCGTCGATCCTGAAAAAACTAAAAGAATATTCATATAATCCGTTTACTACCATTTCAAAGGGAACAGTCCTTGAATTAGGTTGCGGTACCGGCATTGATGCCATTAATTTGGGTAATTTGCTGGGCAAGGAGGTGAAAGTTGTTGGCATTGACCATGATCCCCGGATGATTGATAAAGCGAACAGCTCTGTGGCTGATATTGAGAATGTAGAGTTCATCCTTTCCGAAGCTAGTCCACTCCCTTTTGAAGACGCCGCTCTTTCGGGTATTCGCACGGAGCGACTGATTCAGCATCTTAAAGAGCCACAGAAAACGATAAATGAAGCTTACCGCGTGTTGAAGCCCGGCCAGCCATTGGTGATTGTGGAAACTGACTGGAGCAATCTCTCTTTTTATAATGTTGATAGTCGGATAGAAGAAAAAGTAAGCCGCTACCTTACCGATGAAAAAATAAATAATGGCAGGGCGGCAAGGCAGCTTACCGGCTATCTCGAAACGGCAGGATTCAAAAATATCAAACTTGAAATTTTTCCTTTCGTATTAAAGTCGTTGAACGAAGTTTTCACTTATTTGCTTATTGATCAGTCCCTGTCTGAAATGAAAAGCAAGGGATATTTGAACGCTGAAGAATATGATTCTTTTATTGCTACTTTGCAACGGGCCGATTCGAACCATTACTTTGCTTGCTCGATGAACCTGGTGGTGGCTTCTGCTTTAAAATAAGATTTAAATGCTAAGGAATTTACTTATTGCTGTCTTCTTCTTTTCGGCTTGCTCTTTTTGTCAGGGACAAGTTGTTATCACAAGCTCCACAGAAAGAGTACTTGCAGGAAAAGAACTGTTCACATTGCAGCCTGATAAGGAAATTGGCTTTAAAGAGGCCCTGCATTCTTCGGGCTTTGTTCCCTCCACGGTAACCGTACCTAATTTTGGCCTGAGCAAATCGAGTATCTGGCTAAAGCTTAGTATCAGTAATCAGTCGTCGGACAATCATTTAGTATTACATATTGCTTATCCCGAACTGGATAAGGTAGAACTCTTCTCGCCTGGGACAAAAGGCGGATATGAGCACATTTCTTCGGGCAAAGACGTTTTCTTTAATAAACGGAAATACAAATCCCCCGATTATATTTTCGACCTTAGAGTTCCGGTTAATACCACTAAAACCTTTTTCCTGAAAATACGGGGGGATAAGCAGATTTTCCTGCCAATATATGTAAGCCGGCCAACCGCGCAGTTCCAGCAAAGCAGCAAAGAAAACATGCTTTCGGGAATTTACATAGGGATCGTCCTGATCATGCTCTTTTACAACCTCTTTGTATACTTCTCGGTGCAGGACAGGAGCTATTTATACTATGTAATTTACATTTTCTTTGTGGGCTTGACACAGGTAGGTTTAAAAGGCTATAATTTCCAGTACCTCTGGCCTGCCTGGCCCGGTTTTGATTCGAAAAGCATCATTCTATTTGCCTCAACAAGTGGATTTGCTGCCCTGCTTTTTACCAACAACTACCTTGAGGTTGGTAAAAACTTCAGAAGAGCACGACCGGCGTTATGGCTTTGCATGGGACTATTTATTCTTAGCTGTTTGCCTACACTTGCCGGCAATATACCGTTAGGGTTTAAAATAATGCAGTCGGCTACTTCGCTGGCATCCATCGTCATATTCGTTACCTCGCTTACCATCATGATAAAGGGGTACCAGCCTGCGAAGTTCTTTTTCTCGGCATGGTCTGTTTTACTTGCGGGAGCTATTATCTTTTTGCTGAAAGATTACCAGATACTTCCCTATAACACCTTTACCAGCTATGCGATGCAGCTTGCTTCGGCTATCGAGATGTCGCTGCTTTCCTTCGGTCTGGCAGACCGCATTAATATACTGAAGAAAGAAAAGGAGTTTTCGCAGGCAGAAGCGCTAAGGGCAGCCAAAGAGAACGAACGGATCATCCGTGAACAAAACGTCATACTCGAACAAAAGGTCAATGAACGTACGCTGGAGCTTAAAGAATCGAACGACGAACTCAATGTAACACTTGAAGATTTGAAGCAGGCACAGAGTCAGCTTGTTGAATCAGAAAAAATGGCTTCGCTCGGGCAGTTGACAGCGGGAATTGCTCATGAAATAAATAACCCGATCAACTTTGTTACGTCGAATGTAACGCCTCTGAGGAGGGACTTTGATCTGCTTATTGAAGCGCTGTCATCTATTGAAGATATCGCATTATCAGAGGAAACCTCAACTACAGATAAGCAAAAAAGTATAGAGAATATCAAGGAAGAGCTGGATTTCGATTACCTT
>DALYUO010000011.1:26485-32140 GCA_031981225.1 Pararcticibacter sp. | reverse complement strand
ACCAGAACTGCTGAAATAGTGAAAGGGCTACGTATCTTCTCGCGCGTTGATGAGGATGATTTAAAGAGGGCGGATGTTACCGCGGGACTAGAGTCGACGTTAGTAATTGTAAACAACCTTTTGAACAACCGGATCAAGGTAATTAAGGAATATGACAGTGTGCCTCCGATAGAATGTTATCCGGGTAAGCTAAATCAGGTATTTCTTAACATCCTCTCTAACGCCATACATGCTGTAAATAAAAAATTCGGCGAGAAACCGGGGGGAGAACTTAAGATCAGTACTTCCTTTAACGAAGAAAACGTTTTTATTAAGATTGCTGACAATGGAACGGGCATGGATGAAAACACTAAAAAGAAAATATTTGAACCATTTTTCACTACGAAAGATGTAGGCGAAGGCACCGGACTAGGGATGTCTATTGCGTTTAATACTATAAACAAACACCGCGGACAGATTTTGATAAGCTCAACTTTGGGAGAAGGAACAGAGTTTACTTTGCAATTACCAATTATACACAAGTTGTAGAGGCTGTTGTTATCAGGCGTGGAATACCGCCGGTCACTTTGAAATGAATTCCAGAAAAAACACAACTGTTTTTCATTACAAACGTATAATAATTGTTAAAACACCATTTTTGAAAATTTTTGCTCTCGTTCCCACTAACAGAACCGTTTAGTTAATCGCTCATGTCAGAAAAAATAAAGATACTATATGTTGATGATGAGCCTAATAACCTGATCAGTTTTAAAGCTTCACTCAGAATGGATTGCAACGTGTTTATCGCAGATAACGCGGTTGTAGCCGAAAAGTACCTGGCAGAGCACCCTGACATCCGGATTATTTTCTGCGACCAGCGTATGCCGGATAAAACGGGCGTTGAGTTCTTTGAAGAAATCAGAGTCAAATATCCTTTGCCGATACGTATACTGCTAACTGGTTATGCAGATATTGAATCGGTAATTGATGCAATTAATAAAAGTCACATCTTCAGATACGTGAGAAAACCATGGGTATATGAAGATCTGTTATCATCGATTAAGGAAGCAAATAATTTTTACCTGGCAAATTCGATGCTGGTTGTCAAGAATAATGATTTGCAGAAAGCCTACAATGAGCTTGATAAATTTGCCTATAGTGTGAGTCACGACATTCGCGGGCCCCTCTCGGGCATTTTAGGCGCTATTAATGTATCTGCCGAGATGGATGAAATATCGGAGATCAAAGAGATGCTGGGCTTAATGGAAAAATCGGTAAAAAATCTTGATGCCTTTATCCAGGGCATGCACGACTACTATAGCCTGCAACGTGGAGAATTATCGATAAAAGAGATAGATTTCGCTAAAATAACGAATGACCTACAGGATATTTATAAAATATATGCTGTCGGCAATAATACAGAGCTTGACATTAAAATTCAAACTTCGGAACCATTCAGAAACGATGAAATGCTGCTGATGAGCATTCTGAACAATTTATTATCGAATGCTTTTAAATATCAGAAAAGAGATACTACTTGTAAATCTGTTAAATTACTTATTGAGGTAAACAAAGGAAAGGCAACTATTGTAGTTAAGGATAATGGAATTGGTATTCCGAAAAAATACATTGGTGATATTTTTAATCTCTTTTTCCGTGCTACCTACCTTGGTTCGGGATCGGGATTTGGTTTATATAATGTTAAAAGTGCTTTGTTAAAACTTGGCGGGGATATCACAGTGGAATCAGAGGAAGACATCGGTACAACATTTACAGTTACAATACCTAATAAATAACTATGAAACTTTCGTTTATCGTGATCGACGATAGTGAACTCGATTGCTTTATCGCAGGTAAACTGATACGACATACGGGCAAAAGCTTAAACATAAAAACATATGCTAACGCTGCGCTGGCCTTAAATGATATCAGAAACCATCAGCCCGCAGACGACGTTACCACTGTAATTCTGCTTGATATTCTGATGCCGTTAATGAATGGATTCGATTTCCTTGATGAGTTTGAAAGCCTTCCTGAAGAATTAAAGAAGCGGTATTTTATAATTGCCATTACGTCGTCTTTAAATAAGAACGACATCGGGACTATCAGAAATTATGCTTCAGTAAGGGATGTAATCGATAAACCGATTAACATCAATGTAGTATCGAAAATACTTGAGAATAATAACCTGCGCTGGACGAAAGAATAGGTAAGCTATCAGGAAAGCAATTTCTGCCTTAAAAGAAATTCAAGCTGATCATTCGATACCGCCAGTTTCCCATTCATTTCCTTGATGTTTTTTCTCTCACTATATACTTCGAATGCACGTTGTATAGTCATGTCGAGTTCGTTCTCATCCCAGGGCTTAGCAAGATAATGGAATATCTTTCCTTTATTTACGGCGTCAACAACAGCACCCATGTCGGCATATCCTGTTAATAGAATCCGCATCGGATCGGGATATTTCCCAATGATGTTTTCCAAAAATTCTACACCGGTCATGTTGGGCATGCGCTGGTCTGTAATAATAACATCAACGGGCTTAGTTCCCATTATTTTGATTGCTTCGTCGGCGCTAATAGCAGTGTAAACCTGATATTTGAGCCTAAAGGTAGCTTTAAAGGAGATGAGGTTGTTCTCCTCATCATCTACGTATAGTACGACGATTTTCTTATCCAGCATGATTGATAGACATTTAATGTTATAGTATGCAAATATATTACGTAAAAAACATAATAAAGGTTCCAATAATTAAACGTTACACTTATGTTGTTTTGTAATACTGCAACTTCAGCTCATTTCCATCGAAAACGGCGTACGAATAATAGTTTATCCACTCTCCAAGATTAATGTACTGACTGCTTTCGCCCAGCTTGATATCCAGGGGTAAATGCCTGTGCCCGTAAATGAAGTAGTCGAAATGCTCTTTCTGAAGAATCTTCTTGCTATAGTCGACAAGCCATTCGCGATCCTCGCCAAGGAACACTTCTTTCTTCATGTTTTTCAACCGGCTATGCCCCGACCAGCCAAGCGCAATGGCCATACCTAAATTGGGATGAATCCTGGCAAATAACCACTGGCATATCCTGCTTCTGAATATCTTTTTTAAGATCTTATATTTTGCATCGCCAGGGCCCAGGCCATCTCCGTGATGGATATAAAACTTCTTCCCGCTACGATCAATGATCAGCTCGTCAGAAACAATTGTTGCTCCCATCTCCTGAGTAAGGTACCCGAACATCCACATGTCGTGATTGCCTTTAAACATAGTGATTTTTACTCCTTTATCGGAGAGTTCGGCAAGTTTACCCAGAAACCGGATAAAACCTCGGGGAACAGCCCTTTCGTATTCAAACCAAAAATCAAAGATATCGCCCACAAGGTATAACTCTGCGGCGTCTTCTTTTATCGAATCAAGCCATTGAACTATAAGTGCCTCGCGTTGTCTGCTTTTAGAATAATCAGGTACTCCAAGGTGAAAGTCTGAAGCAAAATAAATTTTGTTGCGCTCTTCTGCCATGCTGGTAATGGCACAAAGCTAATGTAAAAGGCCGAAACCAGAAAAGGTAAAAGCTTGGGTTGGCTAAAAGCGTATAGAAGATTCCGTTGTATCTAACACCGTATCTCATCGACGCTATATTCAAAATATGAAAAAACTTTGCATCTTCATGCTTATTACCGGGCTTACACTTCCCGGCTTTGCTCAAAAGAATTCAAAAAAAATGATTCACTATCCCGTTACAAAAAAAGGTAATACTATTGATACTTATTTTGGAAAACAGGTCCAGGACCCTTACCGCTGGCTCGAAAACGACAGGGCCGATGATACAAAGGCCTGGGTAACTGAGGAAAATATAGTTACTCAAAATTATCTTTCAAAAATACCTTTCAGAGACAAAATAAAACAACGCCTTGAAAAGTTGTGGAACTATGAACGATACAGCGCTCCCTTCCGCGAAGGCGAATATATTTACTATACAAAAAATGACGGGCTGCAAAATCAGTCGGTGATGTATCGCCAGAAAGAAGGCCAGGAACCAGAAGTATTCCTTGATCCTAACAAGTTTTCTTCCGACGGAACTACCTCTCTGGCAGGTATAGATTTCACCCGGGACGGAAGTCTTGCTGCTTATCAGATTTCTGAGGGAGGTTCTGACTGGCGTAAAGTGATCGTACTCAAAACGGCCGACAAAAGTGTTGTCGGTGATACGCTGGTTGATATCAAGTTTTCAGGATTGGCCTGGAAAGGAAATGACGGCTTCTATTACAGCAGTTATGATAAACCTGTTGCCGGGAGTCAGCTGTCGGGAATGACGCAACATCATAAGTTGTACTATCATAAGCTGGGCACCTCTCAGGATCAGGATCAACTGATTTTTGGCGGAACGGCCACACCAAGAAGATACATCGGCGCTTCAATTACCGAAGATGGCCGCTTTCTGGTAATAACAGCAGCGAACTCGACAACTGGTAATGAGCTATACCTGCAGGACTTAAGCAAACCGGGCAGCGCTATTGTAAATGTTGTTAACAATTTCGACAACGAGCATTATATCATTGACAACGAGGGAAGCAAACTATTCATCTTTACTAACTTAAACGCACCCAACAACAAGGTAGTGAGTGCAGATGCCGCAAATCCGGCTCCTTCAAACTGGAAGGATGTCATTGCCGAAACGGAGAACGTACTGCAAGCGGGAACAGGCGGCGGGAAACTGTTTGCTAACTATCTGAAAGATGCAGCATCGTTAGTATTGCAATACGATATGAATGGCAAGCTCGAACATACCGTCAGTCTGCCAGGTGTTGGAACTGCTTCAGGCTTTGGAACTAAGAGGAATGAAACGGTTCTATATTACACTTTTACTTCGTATGTGTATCCGGCTACTATATTTAAATATAACATCGCTTCAGGGGAATCTGAAGTTTACAAGAAGTCGGGAGTGCAATTTGACCCTTCGAAATACGAGTCGCGGCAAGTTTTTTACAATTCAAAAGACGGCACCCGTATTCCGATGATCATCACTCATAAAAAGGGAATCAAACTTGACGGCAACAACCCTACCCTTCTTTACGGCTACGGGGGATTCAATGTCAGTTTAACTCCAGCCTTCAGCACTTCTAACATCATCCTTCTGGAACAAGGCGGAATTTACGCTGTGGCAAACCTCCGTGGAGGAGGGGAATACGGAGAAAAATGGCATAAAGCAGGCATTAAACTGCAGAAACAGAATGTATTTGATGATTTTATAGCGGCGGCAGAATACCTGATTGCTAATAAGTACACATCAAAAGAGAAACTTGCAATCTCGGGAGGCTCGAACGGAGGCCTGCTTGTGGGAGCTGCAATGACCCAGCGGCCTGAGCTCTTTAAAGTGGCGCTTCCTGCAGTAGGCGTGCTGGACATGCTCCGCTACAACAAATTTACCGCCGGTGCCGGATGGGCTTATGACTATGGCACTGCAGAAGATTCTAAAGAGATGTTTGACTATCTTGTTAATTACTCTCCTTACCATGCTCTCAAGCCAGGTACCGCATACCCGGCTACGCTTGTTACTACGGCCGATCACGATGATCGTGTAGTGCCTGCTCATTCATTTAAATTTGCTGCACGCCTTCAGGAATATCATAAGGGGCCAAACCCGGTTCTGATACGGATTGAAACAAAAGCGGGAC
>DALYUO010000011.1:21175-26475 GCA_031981225.1 Pararcticibacter sp. | reverse complement strand
GATTGCAGAGCAGGCTGATAAATGGGCCTTTATGTTGTATAACATGGGGATCAGGGAGTTATGAGAAGTATCAAGACACAAGTATCAAGTATCCAGAAAAATTTATAAATGAATATGTAAACTGATGGTGTCTGCTTAGTGCTAAAAGCTAAACGCCAACAGCTAACTGCTAAATAATGAATCCATACGAACAGAAACGACGCTGGAAATTTCTTTTACTTGCCTTTGCTATGGTAATAGCTGCAGCGTCGCTCTGGTATAGTTACTATCTGGTAAAGAACATTTCTCTTTCGGAAAGAACGAGGGCTGAAGTGTGGGCCATGAGCACTAAAAAGATTGTCGAAATCGAGGATATAAACGATGAATTCTTAACGTATATATACTCGGTACGCGATAGTCTCACGATGCCCGCTATTCTTACAGACGAGCAGGACAGCATCATCTACTGGAAAGGGCTGGATAGTACGAAGACGAATATTCCCCAGGAAGCTACCGGCATTGAATCGCCGGTTTACAATCAGAAAACATACGATCCGGTTTACTTTAAGATGCAGCTGAATGAGATGAAGTTGCAGCATGTACCCATCGTAATTACCAAGGACAATGGTGAAAAGTGGTTTGTATATTACAAGGATTCTTTGCTGTTAACCCAGCTTCGGGTATTCCCATATATCCAGCTTACGGTTGTGGCGCTTTTCCTTTTAGTTGCGTATACTGTGTTTAGCTCGTCGCGAAGATCAGAGCAGAATTTGGTTTGGGTTGGACTGGCCAAAGAAACGGCTCATCAGCTGGGAACGCCTATTTCGTCTCTGATGGCATGGATAGAACTATTGAAATCAAAGTTCAATGCCGAAGAAGATCCTCTGATCCTTGAAATGGAAAATGATATAACGCGGCTTGAAATGGTCGCCGACAGGTTTTCTAAAATAGGCTCAAAACCGGTCCTTCAAAGCCATGTCGTTTTTGATGTGGTTAAAGATTATGTTACTTACTTCAAAGTGAGAGCAAGCGACAAAATTAAATTTGAAGTTTCGGGTGATACTGAGGTTGAAGCCCTGATGAACGTTCCTCTTTTTGACTGGGTTGTAGAAAATCTCTTAAAAAATGCAGTCAATGCAATCGAAGGAGAAGGAAAGATAGAAGTACGGGTTATTGAAAATTTGGTTAAAGAACAGGTGTTTATAGATGTTGTCGACACCGGCAAGGGAATTTCGCGGCTTAAGTTCGAAACAATATTTCAGCCCGGATATACTACCCGCAAAAGAGGCTGGGGCCTGGGTTTGTCCCTAACCCGCCGAATCGTCGAAAACTACCATAAAGGTCAGATTTTCGTGAAAGACTCCGAGCCCGGCAAGGGCACTACCATGCGTATAATCTTAAAAAGCAGTACACAATATGAACCGGCCACAGCCTGACGAACATGCACCTTTCTATAAAGGATACATAGAAACTGTAGCAAACAATGTAATCGATGAGCTTGAAACCCAGGCACATACTTTCACGGAATTCCTTAGAGCATTACCACCGGAAAAAGCTGACTATGCTTATGCTGAAGGGAAATGGACTATAAAAGAACTTCTGGGACATGTTATAGATACTGAGCGGATTATGACATACCGTGTCCTCTGCATTTCCCGGCAGGACCCTACCCCTCTTCCCGGGTTCGACGAAAACGAGTACGTAAAAAAATCCCGGTACCTAAATCAGGATTTCGGGAAACTTATAGAGGAGTTTGAGGTTGTAAGGAGAGCCAATCTGTACTTATTCCGCTCACTTCAGGAAAGTGAATTATTGTGCAGGGGAATGGCTAATAATTATACAGTTAGCGTTAGAGCACTTTTATTTATTATAGCGGGGCATGTCAATCATCATCGCAAAATCATAACTGAAAGATATTTATGATTAGAGGCGCAAAAGCTTGGCGATTTTCTTTTTTTTAGGAAGTTATGGTTAGATTTGCCATCCCAAAAACACATTATTGACAAATGAGTTCAGTTGAAATTACCAAAGATACTTACCTGCAATGGTATGATTCTATGTTGTTGTTGCGTAAGTTCGAAGAGAAAGCCGGACAGCTTTACGGACAGCAGAAAATTAGAGGTTTTTGCCATTTATACATCGGCCAGGAGGCTGTAGTTGCTGGTGCAATTTCAGTTTTAAAACCTGGAGATTCAATGATCACTGCCTATCGCGACCATGCTCATGCAATAGCAAAGGGTATGTCGCCCAATGAAGTGATGGCAGAGTTATATGGAAAAGCCACTGGCTGCTCAAAAGGTAAGGGAGGTTCCATGCACATGTTCAGCAAAGAGCACAAGTTCTTTGGCGGCCATGGGATTGTGGGCGGCCAAATACCTTTAGGCGCGGGAATTGCCTTTGCCGAAAAATATCAGGGTACTGATAATGTTTGTGTATGCTATATGGGTGATGGCGCGGTTAGACAAGGATCGTTAAATGAAACCTTTAATATGGCAATGATCTGGAATTTGCCCGTCATTTTCGTTTGTGAAAATAATGGCTACGCCATGGGTACTTCGGTTGCCAGAACTACGAACATGCAGGATATCTATAAGATAGGTTTGGGTTTTGATATGCCTTCAGAGCCTGTTGATGGTATGGATCCGGTTGCAGTGCATAATGCGATGGATACTGCGGTACAACGTGCCCGTAAAGGAGAAGGACCTTCATTCCTTGAAATACGTACTTACCGCTATAAAGGGCATTCAATGTCCGACCCTGCCAAGTATCGTACTAAAGATGAGCTCGAAAGGTATAAAGCAAAGGATCCGATAGGCGTTGTAAAACATGCTATTGTTCAAAATGGCTACGCAGACGATGAGTGGTTTGAAGAAATAGACAAAAAAGTGAAGGCTATAGTGGATGAAGCAGTGAAGTTTGCAGAGGAATCACCATGGCCCGATCCTTCTGAACTATATAAGGATGTATATGTTCAGGAAGATTATCCTTTTATAAGAAGCTAATTAATTGTCAGAGAAAAAACCGTATACAAAATGGCTGAAGTAGTTCGCATGCCTAAAATGAGCGATACCATGACTGAAGGGGTTATCGCTAAATGGCACAAAAAAGTTGGTGATAAAGTAAGCTCAGGAGATCTGGTAGCTGAAATAGAAACCGACAAAGCAACAATGGATTTTGAATCATACCAGGAAGGAACTATATTATATATAGGAGCAGAAGAAGGTTCAACCGTTCCGGTAGATTCTGTTATTGCTGTATTGGGTGAGGAAGGCGAAGATTATAAAGCGGCTCTTGATGGAGCTGGCTCCGCAAAAGAAGAATCGGGAAAGACTGATAAAGCAGAAGACGCAAGTTCTACAGCGGAAACAACTGAAAAACCGGAAACTAAAGTTCCTGAAACCGACAAACCTGCCGGTCAGACTGAAGCTAAAGGAGCAATAGACCCTGAGTCTGTTGGTGCTACCGTTATCCGCATGCCTTTACTTAGTGATACTATGACTGAAGGCGTAATTGCCGAATGGCATAAAAAGGTGGGTGATCAGGTTAAAAGTGATGATACTCTTGCCGATGTTGAAACAGACAAGGCAACAATGGAGGTAACAGCTTATGCCGAGGGAACATTACTTTATATAGGCGTAGAGAAGGGACAAGCTGCAAAAGTTAATGATATTATAGCTATTGTTGGTAAAGAAGGCACAGATGTTCAGCCTCTGCTTCAGGGTGGTACATCGGCACCAGCAAGCTCTGAAGATAAAAAAGAGGGTGATGCGCAGGCAGCAACGGCTCAACCAGCGGCTGACGCTGCTACTCAAAGCACAGCGGATTCGGATGCCCGCATAAAGGCTTCTCCACTGGCTAAAAAGATTGCAAAAGATAAAGGTATTGACCTTTCGCAGGTGAAAGGAAGTGCCGAAGGCGGACGTATTGTAAAGAAAGATGTTGAGAGCTTTACCCCGGCAGCAAAAACTGCAACAGCTCCTGCTGCTGAAAGCGCCGCTCCGAAGGAAGCGAAACAAGAAGCTCCGGCAGTTTCTATCCCTCAGTATATAGGCGAAGAGAAGTTTACTGAAAAGCCGGTTACACAGATGCGTAAAACCATCGCGCGCAGGCTTTCTGAAAGCTTATTCACTGCTCCTCACATCTATGTGACTATGAGCATTGATATGGACAGCGCTATTGCTGCCCGTACGAAGATGAATGAATATGCTCCTGTGAAAATATCATTTAACGACATGGTCATCAAAGCAGTGGCTGTAGCATTAAAACAACATCCGGGTGTTAATTCATCATGGAGAGGTGATAAGATCAGGGTTAATGAACATGTCAATATAGGTGTTGCCGTTGCAGTAGATGAAGGCCTGTTGGTACCTGTGGTTCGCTTCGCTGACGGAAAATCGTTATCTCATATCTCTGCCGAAGTGAAAGATTTTGCGCAGAAAGCTAAGAATAAAAAACTACAGCCTGCTGATTGGGAAGGCTCAACCTTTACGGTGTCTAACCTGGGAATGTTCGGCGTAGACGAATTTACGGCGATCATTAATCCTCCTGATTCTTGTATTCTCGCTATCGGAGGGATACAGCAGGTGCCTGTTGTAAAGAACGGAGCTGTAGTTCCTGGTAACGTAATGAAGGTTACTTTAAGCGCCGACCACCGCGTTGTGGATGGAGCCCAGGGTGCAGCATTCCTTCAGACGTTCAAAAAACTGCTTGAAGAACCTGTAAGATTGTTGGTTTAGAAAGCTGTCGCTTTAGCTATTGGCGGTTGGCAGTTGGCTATTGGCGGTTGGCTTAATGAAAATATAAGGCGGTCCTTAAAAGAGGGCCGCCTTTTTACATTGTAATAAATATAATTTAGCAGGATCTCCGAAAACTGATTACTGATTGCTGAAGGCTAACAGCTAACCCCGTTCTCCCCAGATCACTTTGGTACCAAATCCCAGCGTGTTATCGGTAAATTTGATCCAGCTAAGTTTAATCGCCCAGAGCTCGCCTCCCATAGCTAATGCAAATGGATATTTTTTATAGTACACCTTTTGGAGATCATCCTGTATTGCAGCATCCACCTTATCCAGAGTACCCGAAAACTGGATACCTTTTACTTTGCCTGTAACGAGTTTATCCGGCAGAACAGCGCCTGCTACGTGCTGGTTTTCAACACCCTGAACAATGTGATTGGTTTCGGCAGAAGATTTAAAAACCAGTGCATTAGCATTTTCGCTATAGGCGTAAAAGCAAGGTGCACAATAGGGTATATTATATGCACTGGTTGCAAGAGTAAGTACCGATTGGGATTGAATAAAGGATACTATGCGTTTGTCGAC
>DALYUO010000011.1:18743-21165 GCA_031981225.1 Pararcticibacter sp. | reverse complement strand
GTCGACTTTCATTGTTTCTGTTTGGGCTTCTGTCATTTTACTTTTTCTACTTTTATAATGTTGACGGGACAATGCATAGCAGCAGACTTATTACTTTCGTATTCGTCATCGCCGACTAAAACAGTAAAAAAACCTTTTTTTTCTACTCCCTGGATCAGCGTACATTTACCATCTTTTCTTGAAATACGCCATCGGTAACTCGCGGCTTCTACACAGGCATTACACCCTATGCATTTCTGCCTCTGCTGCGTGATACGAACCATCAGGCATCTACCAATTTATAGAGCTTATCAGAGGGCCTTACCTTTTCATCCAGCAACATAGAGAATACGTCGCCTTTCTTCACTCTTCCGGTGGGGCGGTCGTTCACCCTCAACTCGCTTACTGTCGTCTGTACTATCCCTGTTGTCGGACCGGTAATTAATATTTCATCGCCAATATCCAGTGATTGCGACTCCATCCGGAATTCGCCGATTTTTACATTGTCGAAATATTTAACACCCTTGCCCAGATATACCTTTCTGCGTGTTGCTTTGGAGCCATAAACGTTGCTCCACTCGCCCATCTTCCTGCCAAGATAATATCCGTCCCAAAAACCACGATTAAAAACGGTAGAAAGGCGAGCCTTCCATTCCTCCATTTTTTCAATAGTATAAGTTCCGTCAAAATAAGCTTCTATTGCCTCTCTGTAGCACTTAATTACTGTATAAACATAATCGGCACTACGACCCCGGCCTTCGATTTTCAACACCCTTATACCGGCATCCATTATTTTGTCGAGAAAATCTATGGTACACAGGTCTTTGGCTGACATGATATATTCATTGTCAATCTCGAACTCCACTCCCTGATCCTTGTCGGTTACGATATAACTGCGCCGGCAATTTTGTATGCAAGCCCCCCGGTTAGCCGAAGCGAAATCGGAATGAAGGCTCATATAACACTTTCCCGAAACAGCCATACATAGAGCGCCGTGAGCAAATACTTCTATTTGAACGAGCTCACCTGACGGACCTGTTATATTCCTGCGTTTTATTTCGCGCGTAATCGTGCCAACTTGCATCAGGCTAAGCTCTCTGGCCATGACCATAACGTCGGCATAGTCGGCAAAGAACTCAACAGTCTCTATATTGGTTATATTAGCCTGGGTAGAAATATGAACGTTCAGGCCCACTTTCTTTGCGTAATGAAGTACCGAAAAATCGGTTGCTATCACGGCATCCACCTCATGCTTTTTAGCGGCATCGATGATACTCCTCATAAGGCTGATATCATGATCATATAGAATTGTATTAAGAGTGAGGTAAGCCCTTATATTATGTTCCTTACATATAGCAGTTATTTTTGCCAGGTCGTCGATAGTAAAATTATTACTAGACCGTGCGCGCATGTTGAGTTGCTCAATGCCGAAATACACTGAATCTGCCCCTGCTTTTATAGCCGCCATTAACGATTCAAAAGATCCGGCAGGGGCCATCAATTCCACTTTACTGTTCTGCATTTTATACCATTTAAATAATCTACAAAATATTGTATTTTTTTTGCTATAAAATATGATCTTTATCAAGTGTGGAGAAGAAAAGACTCCTATTTTTGCAGCGTTTCAAAAATTGTCAATTCTATGACACCAGAAAATATCAAAAACACGGAGATTAAAGAGCTTGGAGCAACCTTGTTACACATAGGGGCTCTTCTATTGAGTGCGGGAGCTAGTACAGGGAGAACAAGAAATACTATAAACAGAATTTCTGACTCTTTTGGCTATAATACAGAGTTTGTTATCAATAACCGGACACTTTTATTAACGCTTAGCGACGAAAACAATGAATATTTCTTTAATAGTTTAAAACGTTCATTACCACACGGAGTAAACTTCACACTATTATCGGGCATCAGCCATTTAAGCTGGGAGATTGTTGAGGATAAATTAACTATAAGTCAGATCAATGAACATCTTGCAAAGCTAACAGCCTTACCTCATTACGAAAGATGGGTGGTACTCATATTAGTTGGACTGGCTGGCTCGTCGTTTTGCAGGGTAAATGGAGGGGAAGCACTTGATATGCTTGCCGTTTTTGTCGCAACTTTTGCCGGGCTCTTTGTTCGGCAGGAAGCTACTCGTTTACGCTTCAACTTATATATGTGCATTTATTTCGGAGCGTTTACAGCTTCATTAATTGCAGGCGGCGCCGTAAAATTTGGGATGGGTTATACCCATGAACAGGCCTTTGCAACGTCTGTATTGTTCCTGATCCCAGGGGTCCCTCTGATTAACACGTTTTCGGATATGATAGAGGGAAACCTTCAGAACGCAATTGTGCGTGGAATGAATGGCCTCATTATTTCTTTTGCGATCGGTTTGGGCTTATTGACATCTATGTTTATTTATCAGTTTTAGAAAATGGAGTGGCTACTTTTATTA
>DALYUO010000011.1:12851-18688 GCA_031981225.1 Pararcticibacter sp. | reverse complement strand
TTGGATCATTATACGGAGCTACAGTGGTAGGTTTTTTAAGCATCTATTTTGCTCACAAAAGACATTCACCCCCGCCTGTCTTAGCAATTCCGTCGGTTATTCCGATGATCCCGGGCATACTTGCATACCGCATGATCATTGGCTTAATTAAACTAGCGGGGGAAATACAGCCGGAAACTTATAACCAGATCCTTGCTGAAACAGTTAATTATGGGCTAAAAGTAATGTTTATCCTGATGTGCCTTGCAGGAGGTGTAGCGATACCAATGCTTATTACCCGTAAAGAATCTGCAAAAGACCTGAAGTTTAGAAGGAGAAATTGACAGGGGACAATTGAGAAGGGACAATTGACAAGGGACGGTTGAAAATGGATTGACAGTTGAAAATTGACAGGAGACAATTGACAGCTGACAAGAGACCAAGGGACAATGAACGAAGAAATTAGCAAGTGACCGCGTTCGAAATATTCTTAGAAAAATAAAATGCAAGCGTTTAATAACAGCTTGCCTTTTATTTTTGTTCTTTATTTTAATTCTCAATTGTCCATTGTCAATTGTCAATTATTTCGAGTACATTATCTCATAATATTCCTGAGCCATGCGGCCTGATTCGAAAGCAGGTGCTACATCGGCTGCTCCGCTCTTTACCATTGAAAGCCATTTATTCTGATCTTTGTAGTAAGTCGGAAGCACTTTATTTTCGAGAGTTTCTATTAGATCAAGCGCTTCAATACGGTCTTTTTCTTCAGTCGACAAGTGATCAGGAGCGGGTTCAATGATAAAACAGTTCTCAAGATCTTTGGCAAATTCAGGAATCCATCCGTCTGGTATCGAAAGGTTAACGCTTCCGTTCATAGCAGCGGTCATCCCACTGGTGCCTGAGGCTTCCCTATACATCTTCGGATTATTAAGCCAGATATCTGACCCCTTTTTTAGCAATGCGGAAAGTTTCAACTCGTATCCCGTCAACACTGCACAGTTTGCAATAGTTTGAGTCCGCTTGATAATGTTGTTAAACATGTCAATAGCTCCGTAGTCCTGAGGATAAGGCTTCCCTGCCCAGATCACCTGCACGGGGTATTCTGTATTTTCCACCAGTCTAAGGAATCGTTCCCAGTCATACATCAGCAAGTCAGCTCTCTTATAGGCAGCAAACCTTCTAGCCCAGACAATAGTGATAACATTCTCGTCAAACAGCTTACCGCATTGATCTGCAACAAGCTCAAAAAGGGCCTTCTTCATTTCCTTTTTCCGGGCAACAATATCCTGGTCGTTTCCTGAAACAAGAGCCTTTCCAAACGCAGGATCTGTCCAGTAAGTTGTATTCTGAGCGTTCGTGATAGAAGTGATTTCACAGATACCCTCGTTACCCTTCCACATGTCGCGCGATACGTCGCCATGAAGTTTAGATACCGCGTTGGCTTTCCCAGCAAATTTTAATGCTGCAAGAGTATAGTTCAATACCGGTCCGTCGAGTCCTAATATTGATTTCACTTCAGGTTCTGTCAAGCCGTAAAAGAAAGACATCTCCTGCAACAATGCATACCCATGTTCTTCATTACCGGCAGCTTCGGGCGTATGAGTAGTAAAAACAACACGTTTCTTTACTTCCTCAACACTTTTAAATTTAGAATAAAGATAAAAATTGAGGGAAAGCGAATGGCCTTCATTCATGTGATAGAGTGAATCATCACGACCCAAGATATCTAGTAATTTAGCGCCTCCGGTTCCTAAAAGGATAGACTGGGCAATACGTGTTGCTTCGTTAGAATCATATAGGCGATGACAAATGCTCTTTGAAATTTCATCATTCTCGGGAACATCAGTACTAAGCAGAAAAAGAGGTGCCGACCTGAAAACGTCGGGTTTCAAAAGCCATACTTTAACGTGCACCGGCGATTCATGAACCGGAATAGTAAACTTAATCCCTGTATCTTCGAGGAAGGAATAATGTTTCTCAACAAAAGCAGGTTTCATGGTGCCGTTGGCATCTCTTACCTGATCATAATATCCGAATTTCCAGAGGATCCCAACTCCTATTAAATTTTGCTTCAATTCATAAGCGCTTCTCAAATGGGATCCGGCAAGGAATCCAAGACCGCCACTATAAATTTTCAAAGCCTGGTCAATAGCAAACTCCATTGAAAAATATGCGACGGGAGTGGCATATTTTTTATCAGGTTCATAGCTAAAAATATCCTTAGTTGTAATCATATAAGCAAAGTAGTAATAAAATTATAATTATTATAAAATGTGCTCCAAACTTGTATCTGCAAATGTATTGTCTTTATACTTAGTTGGAATATAAATGTTTCAACATTTAAACAAATTGCTTCCTGCCTTAATGCTGAAACATTTATACCGGAGTTTTATTCAATTATCCGGCAGCATATTTCAGAAGCTATTCTTTAAGAAATGCTTTGCGTAGTTCTTCGACCTGCTCATTGCTGATAGGAACCATATTACCTATAGAGGCGCACATAACAAGAGATTTTGCGCTGAACTCGGCCACCTCCAGATAGTCGAAGGTTTGAAGTAGCTGGTTTCCCGTCACGAGCACACAATCGTTTTTTATCAAAACAGCAGGATTACTTTTACAAACCAGGTCAGGAATATCGGGTCTGCCCATGAATTGAGCGCCAAACTCCAGAGACTGAACATCCTGAAGAAATATCCAGCTTTCGGGAATAGTACGAACATTAAATGATGCACCTGTCACAGAAAACGCCATCAGGTAAGGCGACTGCGTGATGATAATGGAGTTGATTTCAGGATGTTTACGATATATTTCCTGATGGAGATAGGTTGTGCGGCTTGGTACCTTTCCCGGTTCACGTTTCCCATCTTTTATCTGAACGATCTCATCTGCCTGAAGGTCCCAGCGCGAAAAGTCTGTAGGGGTAATCAGAAAGTCGTTGTCGCGCCATCTTACGGATATCGTTCCGTAAGAGCTGAACATCAGACCCTGGGTACAGGCACGATGGACAATCCTGCATATTTCGGCACGCTTTTCCCTTTCGTCGGAGGGATATGCTACTTCTTCCATTTCGGGCAAACAGGGTAGCTGTGCCTCAAATGCATCAACATCCGAATCCTGAAGGTAGGTAGGAGATCCTACTGACTTCCCATACAAAATGGTCCTGGCTGAAAACTCAAGGGTTTCGAATCTCTGGAATGCATCCATAAGGTCCGTTCCGCCAACTACCGTACCATGGTTCTCCATAATTACGGCTTTATATCCCTTGGTAAACTCCTGAGCGATTTTGGTACCCAGGGCCTCACTACCAGGAAGTTCGTATTCAGCATACCCAATAGGGCCACAAACTGTTCTGGCCTGCGAAAGGATGTTCGTATTTGGAATTGTTCTTGCTATACTAAACGAAACAAGAGCTGGCGGGTGCGCATGAATAATGGCCTTAATATCGGGACGTATTGAATAAATGGCCTTATGGAAGGGGTATTCAGAAGATGGCTTATGCACACCTTCGATAGTTCCGTCATTTTTCATACAGACGATATCTTCCGGTTTTAATGAGCCTTTATCAACAGCAGACGGCGAAATCCATATATCTCCGTTCTCATCGATTACAGAGATATTACCTCCAGATGTTGTTGTAAGGCCTCTCCGGTAAATCCTTGTCATTACCAATGCAACCTGTTCGCGGGGATGCATCAGCTTTGTATTCAAAATTTCGTTCATTTTAATAGTACTTCTTTAATAAATGTGCAATTATACACGAAAGCCCCAGCTTATCCGTCCTGTGGTATCCGGCTTATTATACAATGACTTTTACTGCAAAGAATGTAAATATTACGCTGTTGCGAAATGATGACGATCATTTAAAAGCACGACGAGAGTTACTCACGCTAAGAGTTCCGGGCGTTGGTGTCGTTAAAAAAGACTATTGGTCATAATATTCCGCCTCAGCTGGTTTTAAGGCGAGCTTTTTCTTTCCCTTCTTCCTGAGCTTGTTGATCCAGATGATTGTACCAGTTACAGGAAGACTAGTAGCAATGAGGCAGGAAATAAAATATAAGAGCTTGGAAAAAGTGCCATAAAGATCTCCAAGATGCAAAGACCTTACCGAAGAGGCAAGTTTCTCGTTAAAGGGCTTATCGGCAAACTTCTCTATTTTGAGGACTTTGCCGGTATACTGTTCAAACTGGATCTTATCAGCAGCCGTAAGCGTAAAGAAACCTGTTTTGGCCTTGCTTATTACAAACGAGCCGACTGAATCGGAAGGGAAGCGAAGGCGATAAAGGCCATTAAACGGAAGGATCTCATCAGCTTTTTTTATTATTCCGTCTATTGATGACTTCTGTCCTCCACCGCGCAACGGATCTGAGGGTAAAGGTTTTTCCATTCTTTGCTTGAACACCTTGTCGCCCAGAAGAGAACTCATTCCATCTCTATACCATTCAAAGGACCAGCACAATCCGGTTAAGCCCATGATCAGAAGAAGTATGAAGGAATAAAAACCAAGTGTATTATGAAGATCATGATTTATTCGCTTCCAGTTGGCCGATGTTTTTATTTTGAATCCCTGTTTCCACGCACGTATTTTTCTGGGCCACCATAACACCAGCCCGGTGAAAACAAGAATCACGAAAACGATCGTTGCAGCGCCTACTATGATCTTTCCTGCGCCTTCAATTAGCAGCCATCTATGCAGCCGCATCATTACCATGAAGAATTTGCTTGCTGATCCCTCGGTGGTTCCCTTAATAACTCCTGTATAGGGGTCTACCAGATATGTTTTACCACGGCCGCCGCCTTCTGGTCTCTTTTTTTGATCTGCGCCCGGATTACCTTTATCTCTGCGAGCCGCGCCTGACACAGCCTCTGTGACTGCTCCCTTGCGCCCCGCCCCATCAACTTCATTTTTCTTAACACCCGGCGTTTCCCTTGTCGGAAGGAATTTCGAGCGAAATTACTTTACCGCCTAACTCCTTCTCCACTTTAGAAACCAGAATATCCGAAGAAAGTACAGGCAGGTTTCCGGCTGTATTTACATGGTATTTTTGATAATCAATCCGCTCTATAATTTCATGCTCGAAGGTGAGAATAGTTCCGCTGAGACAGACAATAAACAAAATGATACCGCTCCCGATCCCTAACCAGAGGTGAATATCGTTAAAAAGTCTGCGCAGGGTGTATTTCTTCATTCAAATATTATTGGTACTTTGATTTGTTTTCAACGTTATTCATCAGGTGCTTCACTGAGCCCGGCTCGCGTTATAACATCTTGTAAATTTACTAAAATCTGTAAGTTAATACGCCTGAGAAATTACGGGGAGCGATACGATCGACAAAGGAAAGTCTGTATGCATCATAACCGACTTCATCAAAGATATTGTTAGCAAGAACACGAAGTCCCCAATTGGCATTAAGCTGGTATCCAACCTGAGCGTTAACAAGTGTGTAAGCCTTATTATACCAGGGCTCTATGCTTGTATTAACGGAGTGAGTAGTATAGCCCGGAGATGTCCAGTCATTATATGGTCGTTCTCCAAGATAATACACACCCGCGCCAATATTAAGTCCTTTTAAGCTTCCCGCCTTAACCGTATAATTCGCCCAGGCATTAAAGGTATGTTTTGGGGTATTATTGGGAGCAGAACCCTCAACATTAACGATCGAATTAACAAACTGTGCATCAATATAAGAGTAGCCGACTATTGCTTCCAGATTATCCAGGATGCGTCCTGTAAGCTCAACCTCAATACCCTGACGACGATCGTCGCCGCCGGCTCTGTAAATATTTCTGTTACCAATCCTTACCGGCTGACCGTTTTCATAGATCTGCTCAATCAGGTTCCTCTGCTCGATTCTATACA
>DALYUO010000011.1:6216-12841 GCA_031981225.1 Pararcticibacter sp. | reverse complement strand
AATCTGACTTGATACCCGCCTCCCATTGGTTTACTGCCGAATTGCCGAACGTCATTCCCGTCGAATCAGTCTGGCTCACGTTCTCTGGGCGTGTACTATTTGTATAGGAAGCGAAAATATTGAACCCTTTCTTAACGGAAACCATAATTCCGCCCAAGGGATTCCAGAAACTTGTACGGGCAAAGCCTGAATTTAATGGCGAAGAACTCTGATTTGTACTATATCTTAACCCGGCAAAGGCTTTGAGCCAGTCGGTCAAATAAACAACGTCTTGAGCTGTTATACCTATATTTGTTGTTTTACTGATGGTTTCGCCGGTTTTTGTAAAGTTAGCTGTACCGCTTGGCAGCGTATTAGAAATACTTGCAGGATTAAACACATCGATTACGCCGGGAATATTTATGCTGTTATAAGAATATTCTGTCAGATCGGTGACTTTATAATCTGCGCCGATCATAAAAGTATGTTTCACACTTCCTGTATTTACCTGTTCTCCAACGAGGTCAAACTGAACCACCGAGTTTTTATCAAGCCGCGGAAGATTGTGACCGATGGATCTTGTATACAAGTTTACATTTACATCGTTTGTATCCGCTTTACTTGCCAACGGCGTTAAAGTAGTGCGGATCGCATCAGCATCAAATACCGACCGGTAAACCGCTCCCCTTATATATAGTTTTCTTGTATCACCCAGATATCTCCTGAAACTTGCTGTATAGGTACTATGCTTAACAGTCGATATATCGGTTTTGAATCCTAACATTTGATTATTTGAAAGATCAAAAATCTCGTTATTAACATTCTGAATGAATGGAGAATTTTTTCCGCTAATAGGTAAAGTAGGGTCAAACTTCGGGTTACCTTCCACCGAAAGGTTTACCGAGCCGGCATCGATCGATGAATTGTCATTGTAAAAGTCCATCTCAATGGTAAAAATAGTCCGGTCATCAGGCTTGAATGCGAGAGAAGGGTTGATATAAAACGACTCTTTTTGCATTCCCTTGCGGAATTTTCCGCCACTCTGGTAAGCTCCGTCTATGCGGAAAGCGATTGTTTTAGATTGATTAAGCAAGCCCTGCACGTCGAAAGTTGGGCGCACCAGGTCCCAGCTGCCCGCCCTTAGAGAAACAGACCCGCTGTTTTCGAATTTTGGCGTCTTGGTTACTATGTTTACAAGCCCCCCGGGAGCCCCCAAATCGGTGGCCTGCCCCGATGCCTGACCTAAGCCCATTGTAAGTGAACTCGATCCTTTCAGCACCTGTATCGTTTCAACCCCCTGCATATCGGTTGGAAATCCCATTCCTCTGAAGTCAGTCATCACTCTCACGCCATTTTTTAATGTTGGGATTCCGCGGAACCCTCTGGATGATATGCTTTCCTTTACACCGCCATATGTTGCATAAGTATAAACGCCAGGAACATTTCTCACGCCTTCGATTACAGTTAAAGCCCCCTGTTGTTCAATTAACTTATTTGAGATAACAGAAACGCTCTGGATCTGATCACTTGGTTTCAAGGGAAGCCGACTGATGGCATCGAGCTTTTCTGGTTGCTTGTTCCTCTCTCCGAACACTTCTACCTGGTCTAGATGATTGGCCTGCTCTTTTAATTCAAACGACATATGAAGTACCTGGCCACTCACTACATTGACCTGCCGTCTCTGCGTTTCAAAGCCAACCAGGGATACTCTAAGAGTGTAGCTTCCTGCAGGTACATTATGTAATATAAATCCCCCGGTCTCGTCGGTTTTTGTACTAAAACCAGCACCGTCAAGCGATACAGTTGCAAAGTTTAAATATCCGCCGTCAGCGTGTAGTACTTTTCCTTTTATTGTAGCCGTGCCTTGTGCCAGCACTAATTGATAAAACAGTAATCCGAAAGAAAATAGTAGAAATTTTTTGCCCATGCTTATTTAGATCAATTCTAATCAGCGCCAAAAATAGAAAGAGAAAGTAGATTGCCAAAATTAATTTAGAATTAATCCAAGTAACGATAGGAGAACCAATAGCAGAATTGTTATAAAATCTTTACCTTAATCGGCATAACCAATCACTGTGTGAGCCTGCGGAAACTTCTTCGGTATATCACAATAAGCATTCTGCTCGTATCAGGCAGTGGCCTACCTTCTTTTGCGCAGTCTTTTCACCTTACCAACGGCAAAAAAAGCAAAACTCTCAGCTTCAAGTATATTAAAAACCTGATTATCATCCCTATCACCATTAACGGAAAAGGGCCCTATAACTTCGTGCTTGATACAGGAATCGGAATTATGCTGATAACAGATCCGTCTTTAACCGATTCACTGGGACTAAAAAATCTACGAACATTAAGGATCACCGGTTTTGGGGAAGGAGAAGAGCTAAGTGCATTTGTAACCCCTTCTCTATATATCGGTATCGGTGGTAATGATATTATTGGAGAAATATCTGCCGCGATCCTTAAAGAGGATTCGTTTAATCTATCATCTTATACAGGCACTCCGGTGCATGGACTAATCGGCTATGAGTTTTTCAGCAGCTTTATTGTGAAGTTAAATTATTCGGTAAACACAATTAAGCTTTATTCTCAGAGGGTAACATACGTGCCACGCCGCGGACATAAAATCCCGATTACAATAGAAGATCGTAAGCCCTATCTGACAGCTGCTGTATCAATCAAACCAGGGGCAAGTTCTTCCGCAAAACTGATTATAGATACAGGAGCCGGTCACCCCGTTTCGCTGGAAACCGATTTTGGTTTACCATATCAGGTTCCCGAGCCTAACATACGTGCGAATCTGGGGGTAGGATTAAACGGCGTTATAAACGGCCATATTGCAAGGATCCCATCTCTGGAAATAGGAAAATATAAGTTTAAGAATGTTATTACAGCGTTTCCGGATTATAAAGATGCTGCTGGAAAATTTCCATCGATCAACAGGAATGGAAACATCGGCAACAGCATATTACGACGGTTTAGCGTAGTTTTTGACTACAATAACTCCTGTATTTACCTTAAACCAAATTTCAGATTTAAGGAAGCTTTTGAACACGATATGAGCGGCCTGGAGCTGGCATGGGGCGGCCCCGACTATAAGCGCCTGTTTATTGCCAGGATCGAGGAGGGCTCGGCTGCAGAGGAGGCAGGCCTGCAGGAGAACGATGAGATCATTGATATCAATTTAAAGCCGGTTAACGAGATGGGAATGGAAGATATCTATGATTTACTCCGATCAGGGAATAAACGCAATCTGATGTTTCGCATTCATCCGTCCGGGACTGATAAAGTCCGGGTTGTCATTCTTTCTCTTAAAAGAAGAATCTGAAGCTATAGGACTTTACCTTTTTAATGAGCCAGTTAAATCTACCGACACATTAAAAGGCCTAACGAAGGCATTAAAAAGGACCGCAAATTCCCGGCGGGTCACCGGTCGCGCCGGGTCAAACTTGCCAGAGAGCTTTAAAGAAGCGCTCCAGCCCTTCGCGACCTCTCCGTCCAACTCCTTACCCCTGGAAGCTATGAATTTTATAAGTGACAGGGTCTCCTTCAAAGAGAGCTTGTCGGACTTATTATCGAGAAACCAAATTTGGCTTCTTGAAGAATACTCTTTCACCGGTATCATTATTTCATCCGATGATATATTCGAGTCTGGCATAAAGTTAAATTTACCAGAAACTACACGTCCTTTTAGTATCCCGGTTAGGGCTATACTCTGAATAGGCATGGCGTTTGTATCTTTCTCAGCAACGTCATCAAACCTCATAAGCTGAGAACCAAAGGACATGAGCTCACTCTGAATCATTCGAACATTCAGGATCTTTGTGGTCGTTTTAAAAAAAGAGCAGTACGCTGCTATTGCGCCAGCAGCCTGACCGCTCGCAGTTGTAGCGGCAATTTGTTTACTCCAGGGGGCAAGAAAGTTATCAGTGGCACCAATAAAGGCTGACATGGGTATGGTAACCGGAAATGCATTAGCAGAGGGGGCTATCGCCACACCGGTGCGATATTTATTACCGGCGTATGGAAGGGAGTCGGGCGAACTACTCTTAAGCGTGTCCGTCTTGAAAGAAGCCAGAGAGGCCACATAACCATCCTGCGTTCCATCAACGATCACATCAGCTTTTACAATCTGCTTGTTAGATAAAATGGCTTCCCATCCTTTTCCGTCCTTCGCAATAGCTGTGACCGAAACCCTGGTCATTACAGTCAGGTTTTTAACCGTATCTGCCCACGCTTTAAAGATAGTTGCTGCGAAAGAAGGCGAAAATACCTGGTTCTTCGTCACAGGATACTTCTGAGCCGACTCTACTCGTTTTATAAAATTAGCATAAATACCTGATCTCGTTTGTCCTTCATCAGACGGCAGAACGATAGATTCAAAATTGCTTTTATCGATCAGAATTGTTTTGACACCTGAGTGAGCCGATTGGATTGCAGCGGCTACCCCCGCAGATGAACTGCCAACTACCAGTACGCCTGTTTTTATCTTCTGAGCAAAACTGTCAAAACACAGCAGCAAGCAAACAGAAGCTACACAAACTCCTTTAAATATCTTTATTATCATCTTCTTAAATCTCTTCCAAATATAAAATCCTCAACGTAAGAAAGAATCTGATAATTCGGCCCTACTGATAGTTTAACAAATTTTAACAAAATACAATAAAAAAACCCACCTGCAACCAGGTAGGCTTTTTATTTCAATGTTAAGAGTATTATTGTGCGCTCTGACGTGCTTCGTTTTTCATCTGCTCATTGGCAACGATTACTATCTCAACACGGCGATTCTGTGAGCGTCCGCTTTCAGTTGTGTTATCGGCAATTGGCTCTGCCTCGCCCTTACCTGAAATATTAACACGTGAAGAACTAACACCATTCGCTACAGCAAAATCCTTAACCGACTGAGCGCGTTTCTCTGACAATGTGTAATTAAAAGAATCAGATCCTACATCGTCGGTATGACCAATCACCATGATATTAGTTTGGGGATTATTCTTCATAGAAGCGGCCAGGTTAGCGATATTTGTACGAGCCGCATCCTTGAGGTTTGACTTACCAAAATCAAACAATATACCCGAATCAAACTTGACGATTAATCCCTCGCCTGCTTTGATAACCTCGGCGCCGGGCACTGTATTCTTAATTTCTTCGGCTTGCCTGTCCATTTTCCTTCCGATAAATGCACCTGCAGTACCACCTATAGCACCTCCAACAATGGCTCCTACAGCCGTATTACCGGCTTTCTTACCAATCAAGGCACCAATGGTACCACCTGCTGCCGAACCAATAACTGCCCCTTTCTGAGTACGGGTCATCTGACTGCAACTAGTTGCTACGAAAGAAGTGGTAGCAATAGCAACACACCAGGTTGCTATTTTAATCTTAGTTAATTTCATATTATCTGTGTTTGTTTGCAAATTTAACATTCAAATCTCAAATCCAATGCCAAATACAGGATTAGAAATTAACACGCCTCAGGGAGCTAAATCTGTGTATCTTCCCGAGCCTATTTTCCCTCTCGGGAAATAATGCCCATTTTTCAGTACACTTTTGTCGGATAATATCGAATGCCGACATTTTTTTTCGATGAGGTAAATAGATTCAACAAGTAGAATTACATTAATGACCATTCGTACTTCAGGGAATAATTATCTTTGCAAGTAAAGAATAACACGTATAGATGATTATATCTTATCCTCTGCTCAGCGGCTTGCTTCAATTAGTTATTATCCTACCGTTTATATTCCTGGCAAAACGTCATTGGGAAAAAAGCGACAGGAAAATAATTGCGGTTTTCTTTGTCCTCTTCCTCCTCTGGTCTGTTTTAACAACGGGACTCTCAGGGATAAGATTATTTGAAGCCCAGCAATGGAACTGGACGGGTAAGCTTATAACTTTACTATTGGGACTATTTTTTATCTATCGCAGTAAACTGCTAAGCAATAAGGAAACAGGATTGAGAGGCGGCTTTACTTCTGAATCAGTTAAGCCAGTGTGCATCCTGCTACTGTCTGCCCTTGCATTAAGAGCGGGAATCTATTTCGCTTTTCAAACCACCTCTTCCGACTTCAACAAAGAAACCGTTCTTTTTCAGGGCAGCCTTTCCGCTATTAGCGACGAAATTATTTTCCGAGGCATCCTTCTGGCTCTTTTGAATAAGGTTTTTACGTCAAAAGAAGACATATTTGGCTTTAGTCTCAGCTGGGGAGTACTGATCAGTTCACTTCTTTTTGGACTCACCCAAGGCTTTGTTCTTCAGGACGGATTGCACCTTCAGATCAACCTCGTAAGAATACTACTTTCATTCTTCATAGGAATAATCGCAGCCATGCTTAAAGAACGGTCTGAAAACATTCTTCCAGCCATAGTATTTCATGCTTTGTGGAATTTAATCGGTAATCACTAGCAGCTTCAGCTTTATAGCGACGGAGTTTTTCCTCCATCTACCGGAAGATTGATCCCATTTATATAACCCGCCGCGGGCGAAGCAAGAAAGGCCACAGCAACGGCTACATCTTCGGCCGTACCAATCCTCCCGGCAGGGATTTCTTTATTCATATCTTCCTTTACTTCATCCGGGCTCTTCCCTTCGTTTTCGGCCCGGCTCTGAATAAGTGACTCCAATCGTGCTGTCATAGACGTAGATGGC
>DALYUO010000011.1:0-6206 GCA_031981225.1 Pararcticibacter sp. | reverse complement strand
GCAGCACATTATTTACGGTGATACCAAAAGGCCCCAGTTCAAGCGATAAAGTTTTAGCCCAGCTTGCTACAGCGCCACGAATAGTATTAGAAACACCAAGTCCCCTAAGAGGCGTTTTTACCGAGGCAGAAATTATATTGATGATTCTGCCCCAACCAGCGCTCCTCATACCCGGCACGACGGCAGTGGCGAGAATCTGGTTACAAACAACATGATTTGAGAAAGCCTGAATATATTCCTGTACGTCGGCGTCAATTGCCTGCCCCCCTTTAGGTCCTCCTGTATTGTTCACAAGGATATCAACAGAATACTCTTTAAGAAAGGCATTCAGCTGCTGTCTCAGCTGATCGGGGTTGTTAAAGTCTACCACCAGGTAGTTGTGAGTCTCGGTATCATCAACCGGCAATAGTCGGATCACCTCCCTCAGCTTTTCTTCGTCGCGTGCAACCAATGTTATACTTGCTCCCATAGAAGCCAGTTCAATAGCAGAAGCCTTCCCAATCCCCTGGGTGCTTCCACAAACTAAAGCGCGTTTTCCGGTAAGATCAGTGTTCATATAGTATGAGGTTTATTGCATAACAGAAAAATATTCTTCCAGTTCTTCTTTTGTATTACTGTTGGTCTGAATATCTTTAATAATCTTTCCCTTTTCCATCAATAGTATCCGCTGACAAATATCTGTTACATGGTTCAAATCATGACTCGATATAATCGTTGTCATGTTCTTTTCCTGATTAACATGCCTGAGCATATTCTTTAAGCGGATCTGTGTACTTGGATCAATATTGGCAAAAGGCTCATCCAGCATCAGTATTTCAGGCTCCTGCAACAGACATGCCGCTACCCCAACTTTACACTGGTTGCCCTTAGATAAGTCGCGGATGTACTTCTTCTTGTTCAGAATTTCACCATTAAAGAAGTCGTTATACTTTTCCAGTTCAGCATCTGTATGTGCCTTGCTAAGCCCTGAAAGAGATGCAATAAAATAAAAGTACTCTTCCGGAGTCAGGTAATCAATAAGAAACCCCTCATCAAGATAAGAAGCCGTATAACTTTTCCAGGCTTCAGAATGAGCCACATTCTCGCCTTTTGACAATACCTCTCCCCTCTCAGCCCGTATCAGGTCCAGTATCATCCTGAATAATGTAGTCTTTCCGGCCCCATTATTCCCAACCAACCCTACTGTCTCACCTCTGTTAATTGATAACTCCGGGATATTTACAACCGGTACTTCATTATAGACCTTAATTAAATTTCTAACTTCTATCATAACTGATATTTATTTTATACTCAGCAGCCTTTCTAATAAATCTCATTTCGTTCCTTTTTATCCTTGATGAAAAGTCAAACATTTCAACTATGCCTGAAACCTTCGGCAATGACATACCGTTGCTTTTTAAAATTTTTAACCAACATATTAATCCAGATTGAACGCGTGATAATAAATATTAAACCAACAAAGCCCATCAGTGCAATAGCAGTCAGCGGATAGCCCAGATAGTTCAGTGGAACGAAAATCACATAAGGTAATATAAAAAGGGGAAGTGAAAGCAGCCATTGAGAAGCCCCAACCCCCTCCCAGTTAAACGAACCTCCTTTAGAAAGATCTATTCTGCGGTAATTGCGGTTGGCAAAGAACAACACAATCAAAGTATTTACACCGAGATTCCAAAAGAACATGCAGAACTGAACAAACAGAACCTGCCACCCAAAGAAAACATAGGGGATAGTAAGGATAAACGCAATGCCCGAAAAAATAGTAAACAGGATGAACTTCGACTTAATAAAGTCTTCAGTTTTAATGCGGTGCACCAATATACCATCAAAATGGCTCGACTGCCAGCTAAACATAAACTGGCCATAATTGATAATGAAAATACCCGTCATAAATAACGACACGAATATCTTCCATCCATGGCTGCTGCCCAACGTGGGATTAGTATAAAAGATGAGGCCGTAAAACATCATAAGCAAGCAGATCGTGAGAGATGATTTCGAGCGCTTATTTCTGAGAATTAATTTGAGCTCGGTAACTGTTAACTCACCCGCCATTCCGAAACGATTTAGAAAAGGAATCTCTGTAGATGATTTCTCGCCCGAACTGTCAGAGTTTAGTTCATCAAGATATAAGTTGTTCCGAAGAAAACGATAGTTAACCAGATACATCCCTACGGCAAGCAACACCGGAAGTAACATGTATAGCGGATAAACAGTTAACTGACTAAATATGAAAACTGAAAAAGACGAAATCGAAATAACTTTAAATTGAAAATCAAGAAGGCTAACAATTGCTATAACCAGCAGAAAAGCAAGCATATACCAGCCGTTCAGATTCACTTTCCGCTTAAGCCAGAGGCTAAAAAAGTGGTTAAACATAGTGAGCCCCAGCAACGACACAACATAAGCTGCGAACACCCCAGCACCGGCCGACGGAACCACGACCTTAATCAGAAAAGGCAGCGTCAGTAAAAAAGGCGTAAGATTAAAACCTGACCATAACGAAGTGAGACACAAATAATTCACAATCTGATTCTTTCGAACAGGAAGATTCAGATAGGGTTTAACACTCAGAGTGGGAAGTTCCTGTAACTGGAAACGTGCCAGCAGGTCTAAAAGAAAATAATAAAGCAGAAAACTGTTGAATGACCTTATAACGTCAGCGGCGGGATAAATAGCTTTAAAAATCCTGTCGAGAAAGAAAGCAAGAACCAGCACATTGACAAAGAGATAAAGGATCAATAAGGCCATTACGATTCTTACAGCGATACTTTTACCGGTATTTTTAGATCGCCAGAATGCTTTCCACTGATGTTGTAAAAAAGATGAGGTCATAGGTATGAAGGTAAAAAAATAATTCGGATCAGTACTTATATTTATTCTTCCATAATGTTTTTAACCGCTCTCTCAGCTTTTGCTCACTGGCATTATTTCCCGGCTCGTAAAGCATGGTACCGCTCAATCCCTTCGGGAAGTATTCCTGCTCTTCAAAATTGCCTTCATAGGCATGCGAATACTTGTATTCTGTTCCGTAACCGATGTTCTTCATCAGCTTCGTAGGGGCGTTGCGCAAATGTAAAGGTACCGACAGATCACCGGTTCGTTCAACCAGTTGAGAAGCCCGGTTAATCGCCTCATAACTGGCATTGCTTTTTGCACATGAAGCGAGGTAAGTAACGGTTTGCGACAATACAATTCGCGATTCAGGCCACCCTATTACATTCACTGCCTGAAAACAATTGTTGGCGAGAAGTAAGGCATTGGGATTAGCATTGCCAATATCCTCTGAGGCAAGTATAAGCAGGCGCCGGGCGATAAACAGGGGATCTTCACCACCGGCAATCATCCGCGCAAGCCAATAAACGGCCGCGTTCGGATCGCTGCCGCGGATAGACTTAATAAAGGCAGAAATGATGTCGTAATGCTGTTCGCCGGCCTTATCGTAAAGTGCCATGTTCTGCTGAACATGTTCAAGAACAAACGCGTTGCTTATCTCTACCGACTCTTTTCCGCTCGCATTAATCACAAGTTCCAGTACATTCAACAAGCGGCGTGCATCTCCACCCGACAGGCGAAGCAAGGCCTCATGTTCTTTTATCGTTACCTTCTTATGCGACAGGTACTCATCTGTGCTTAACGCTCTTTTGATAAGGTCAAGCAGGTCATCTTCACTTAAAGATTTCAATATATATACCTGGCACCTCGAGAGCAAAGCCGAAATCACTTCAAACGAAGGATTCTCTGTAGTAGCACCAATCAGAGTAACGAGACCCCGCTCAACAGCCCCCAGCAGTGAATCCTGCTGCGACTTCGAAAAGCGGTGTATTTCATCAATAAATAACACCGGAAGATTTTCCTGCGACTCCCTTAGCTTCGCAGCCTTGTCAATAACCTCCCTCACATCTTTCACGCCCGAATTTATAGCGCTCAAGCTAAAAAAAGGACGTTGTAACTGCTGCGAGATAATATAAGCAAGCGTAGTTTTACCCACACCGGGAGGCCCCCATAGGATCATAGACGGCAAATTCCCGCTCTCTATCGCCTTTCGCAGGATTGCATTTTGTCCAACGAGGTGCTTCTGACCCGAGTATTCGTCGAGCGAAGCGGGTCGCATGCGTTCAGCTAATGGAGGTAGAGTAGCCATAAATCTAGTATTGAGTTTTGAGATATGAGTATTGAGACGAGCAATCCAAATATTTATTAGAGATCTGATTATCAAAAATTTTAAAAAAAACCATCTCAGCACTCATATCTCATATCTCAAAACTCCGTCACCCTTTTTTAACTTCCTTTGCCCAGGTATCTTTCAATGTAACCGTTCTGTTAAACACCAGCTTGCCGGGTTCAGATTCTCTGTCGAGCGTAAAGTACCCCTTTCTAATGAACTGATAGCCTTTGCCGGGCTCAGCATTTGCCAGGTCAGCTTCAATATAAGCCTCTGGAATAACCTGCAGGCTTTCAGGATTGATATATTCCCTAAAATCTCGCCCTTCAGCTCCAGGATCTTCTACACGGAACAGGCGATCATATAAACGAACTTCGGCTTTTGCCGCGTGACGAACGCTTACCCAATGGATCGTACCTTTTACCTTCAGCGCCGAGGTATCGTTTCCCGACTTTGATTCGGCAATATAAGTACAATGAACTTCGGTAATATTCCCCTGTTCATCCTTTACAAAGTCTTCGCATTTAACGATATAAGCATTTTTAAGCCTTACCATTAAACCAGGCCCCAGTCTGAAATATTTCTTAGTAGGGTTTTCCATGAAATCTTCGCGTTCAATCCATAGCTCTCCGCTGAATGGAATCTCGCGTGATCCTCCGCCATCTTCCTCCTCGGGGTTATTCTCACCACTAAAGACTTCTTCCTGCCCCGCAGGGTAATTGGTGATAACAAGTTTTACCGGATCAAGAACAGCCATTCTGCGCCAGGCCGTTTTATTTAGATCTTCTCGCACGCAAAACTCCAGCAAACTTACATCAATCACATTCTCCCGCTTTGCAATTCCTATTCTGTCGCAGAAGTCCCGTATCGAAGCAGCAGTGTAACCACGACGACGGAGTGCACTGATAGTAGGCATTCGCGGATCATCCCATGAATTTACAAAACCCTCGTTCACCAGCTGCAGTAACCGACGTTTGCTCATCACGGTATACGTCATGTTCAAACGTGCAAACTCATACTGTTTCGAAGGAAATATTTCAAGCTCTTCGATAAACCAGTCGTATAGTGCACGATGAGGAATAAATTCCAGTGTACAAACAGAATGCGTTATTTTTTCAATAGAGTCGGATTGTCCATGTGCAAAATCATACATTGGATAAATGCACCATGCATCTCCCGTCCTGTGATGGTGAGCATGACGAATACGATACATAATCGGGTCGCGCATGTGCATATTCGGCGACGCCAGATCAATTTTAGCACGTAACACCTTTTCGCCATCCTGGTATTTTCCTTCGCGCATTTCAGCAAACAACTTCAGATTCTCTTCTATAGAGCGGTCCCTGTAAGGCGACGGAGTTCCCGCTTCAATAGGAGAACCTTTTTGTTCAGCTATTTCATCAGGCGTGCTGTCGTCTACATAAGCTTTCCCCTTTTTTATCAGTACAATTGCGAACTCATAAAGCTGTTCGAAATAATCAGAGGCATAAAGTTCATTCTGCCACTCAAATCCCAGCCATTTAACATCCTCCTTGATACTGTCAACATATTCAGTCTCTTCCTTTTCGGGATTAGTGTCGTCAAAACGAAGGTTAGTCTGGCCGTTATACTTCTTAGCCAGTCCAAAATTAAGACAGATAGATTTAGCGTGTCCTATGTGGAGATAACCATTGGGTTCGGGAGGGAAACGGGTATGGACCCGTCCACCATGCTTACCGTTCTTTATATCTTCTTCAATTATTTCTTCTAAAAAATTAAGTGATCGTTCTTCGCTCATATACAGCATTAAAAGGCTACAAAAATACTAAACATTCAGTTAAAAGTATCACAAGATCGTCCTTGATGTGAACAACGCCCCCACCTATGTGGCGGTTTCGCCATTAAAACAACTAAAGCTTGCTTCAAAACTTAATTCCTGCCCAAATCCACAATTCAAGGCAAAGAGACAATAAATTGTTTTAAGCAATTTATGTGAGCATGTAAAAGCAATTCTCTAAGTTTCCTCTATAAATAAAAGAAGCCACAATGATATAGCAGTACCCTG
>DALYUO010000010.1:49089-50692 GCA_031981225.1 Pararcticibacter sp. | reverse complement strand
ATAACAATGTCATTCTATCAAAAAAGACTGGCATCAAAGAACCAAGGCTTAGCGAGCTCTTCAACGACCCAAATGCCGGGCTTTTGGCAAAAGAAGTATATCTAATTGCATTAGCTTTAAAGGAAGAACCAGGCGACGTTTTCCTTAGCTTATATCAGCATTTAAAATTAAATACTCCAGAGCAACAAGCGGTCTTAAAAAAACAGGGAGCAGAAAAAAGAGGATTACGGAAAAAGAAAAACTGCTAAGTGCTTACAGAGGACTCGCGTCAGCCGCGAGTACTTCAATACAGGAAATGTTATGGAGTGTCTAAATAGTTTCGTTTTTAATAACAATTGCCTCGTACCTCACTTGTTCAAGCTTCTCACTAAAATCTTTTCTATTTCCTATCGCCCTCGAGTAAATATCTCCCCTTAATCCTTCGTCGAATATCCATCTTTGAATTTCATCTTCTGTCTTACCTAAAATAACGGTTGGATCCTTTGAAAGAGTTTCTATTAAATGTTTTTTTACTAGCTCCTGTCGACAGCTTTCAACTTTTTTCATAGCTTCAATTGCGATTGCTGCAGTTGAAGCAGTAGCTTTAACTCGATATACGAATTCCGAAAAATTGTACGGTTTATGAAATGATCCATCTAATGAGACCCCTGCAGACCCCGTATATAATTTTATTGAAAATACATCGGACCCTTGATTGTTCGGAAATGATTCCCCATTACCACTTTTACCTAACGGAAACGACTCATTTTTAAAATAAATATTCAAAAGAAACAAGGCGGCCATGGCATCAAATAAGTACCTTAAACTGCCATATTTTAAATTATTGATCCTGTCATGCTTAATGTTTTGATAAGCATTGTTCCAACTATAAGTTAATCGCGTTGAACTCGTGCGTTGTTCGTTTTTTTTAAATGGAAAAATTATTCGATTGGACAGATAACAGTTAATGGAACTGATAATAACGACTTTTTCTTTTATGTCATAAATACTGTTTAAGTATGTAATTCCTTCCTCATCGAATTTGATTTGACCACTTCTTGGACCACTATTGATTCTATAAAGATCTTTTACAATGGATTCAATTTCGATAGACGTTCTCAAAATTAAATCGGCTATTTTTGACGAATAAACGTTCATTTGATCTTCGTCTATATGTATGATATACATTAATTTGTTCAACTCAGATTCAAGGTTCTTGTATACCGGCCAGTAAAGATTATCCATCTTCTATTTTTTCTATAAATATAATGGCTATAACAAGTAAATAAAATCTTAGCTTTCTTTTGCTACTTTTCTTCCCCGAGGCATGAAGGAAAGAAAAGTAAAAGGAGACAAAAAGCCACTTAAAGACTAAGTAGCTTACCAAAGCCTCCTCGAGCCAAACGATACAAAACAGACAAATAATGAGGACCTTGCAATATGGAGAGTAATAAAAAAAGGCGCCTGCTTTCGCAGACACCTCCATTTTTATGAGGATCTTAATTTCTTAGTTGGTTTTGATCACTATGTTATCTAGAAACGCTCTGGCTGGAGCGCCTGTTGCGATCTTTACTGTAGTTGACGCTGTACCGCCGGTAAATGTTACAGTTTTTGTTTCTGTTGG
>DALYUO010000010.1:45011-49079 GCA_031981225.1 Pararcticibacter sp. | reverse complement strand
CACATCGAATGAAACGGTGAATGTGCCGCCATTGGCTGTGAGATTAAGGGGCTTGCTGGTGATATATCCTACAACACTGCTTGTTCCGAGCTTCACCATGCCACCGGCAGGATAGGCTTTGTCTACTGCTGTGAAGTTGTCGTTTCCTGTCCATGGAGTGCCGCTTGGTGCACCGGCGCCTGTGCTGGCTGTGTTACCTCCGTCTGTCAACGCAGCGAAGTCTTCGGTTAAGGAAGTACCTCCGCCGGTTCCGCCGCCTGATGTTGGTGTAGCGCTGAGTGTGACGTCGTCAATATTGATACGGATACGGTTGGTGTTTGTACCTGTATTTACTGCCGAACTGTTAACGATCTTGATCCTTGTCTTTTCTCCGCTTGCTGCGTTGATGGCATAAGTGGCGGTTGTGAATGTTCCGCGAACGCCGGTTTTCTTATCTCCGGTTTTGGTCCAGGTTACACCGGCATCTTTCGATACATATACTTCTACGCTGATTTCTTTCGTCAGGTCGGGCTCAGAAAAGTTTGTTCCTCCGAACTTGAACGTGAGGGTCTTGAGATTGACAATATCGAAATTGGTATATAGTGAAGCTTCGGTGGTTGCGGTTCCGCGAAGGCGTACTGATTTTGCTCCTTCTTTGATATTGATCTTTTTTCTAAAAAAAGATCCAAAGCGACTTGGGGAATGGGAGCTTCCCCAATACAAAGCAGATTATATAATATATAAGTTACAAAGTTCTGCCTTACAAATTCCTCCAGTAAAATGTTGCAATTCCACCATGCATATGCATCATCATATAATCCACTTATATAAGTAAATAAAAGCATAATTATAAACCCTAATATTAAGAAAATCGTAAACCTTTTCGTCTTTATTTCACTTACTCTGTCTTCACAAACCGGATCCCGCAGCCTTCTATGCACTGGGATGGCCAAGTAGGGCTCATGGTAAGGGTGTCATCTTTAATTTTGTACCAAAACTCTTGTTCCTTTTTGTTTGCTTTTAAAAAGGTAATCGTAACACTGTCTTTGATAACATAATGGTTTAAATCGCCAAATGCAGTTCCTCCGAGATTCCCATCCTGTTTAAATTCTGCAAATACTTCACCATCTACCGGCCTCCAGCGTCCGCTTCCATCTCCAGGATCAGCCAGGGTTTCGGATAACCTCCACTTTCCTACCAGCGCCGACTTGTCTAACCTTTCGGGATCATCTTCTTGTTCGCATGAAAGGGTTAATACTGAAATCAGCGTAAGGAATACATAGCTTAATACTTTCATAATTAAGGCGTTTATAATTTCTTATAATTACGGAGGAACCTGAGGAAGTGCTACAAGGGACGCGCTTTTGAGCCGGCAGATTGAATGGCTACTAACAGCGAAAGTTTTGTATAGACGGACCGGCCTTTCTTTTCCACATAGGCAAACGCATTCTGAATATCCCAGTTGGCTTTTAAACTTCGTATGCCATACGTTCCTCCTTGCTTAATGTTGATACCTCTGCTGGCAACCTCTCCATCTGGTGCATGTGCTTACGCCCTTAGTAAAGTCAAAATCCTTTCCCCTGCTTCGGTGATTTTGTACCGCTGATTTGGGTTGGTCTTTTCATTTGGAAAATCCTGGCTGACCCAACCCATCGCAATCAAAGGATCCAGATATTTGGCTCTGTTTTTACTTTGATTGGTAAGATCCATAGCATCAAACAATTCTTGTCTGGTTACATGGTTAGAAAGTACCGTTAGCATTTCTTGTACACGGTCATGTACATTTTCTGTCAGTAAAATATTTGCAGATATTCCTGCTCCGTTACCAGCTCCGTTACCAGCTCCGTTACCAAAGTCTATTAAGTCACTTAAATCCCTAAACAACAATCCCTTAGCTTGATTACCAGCTCTGTTACTAATTCCTGCATGTACTAACAAAACCGCCAGGAAGTAATTCCTATCTTCATCTGTTTCAAAAATTGGCACTGGCGAACCATTTTTTTCCATAGCATCATAAATGGTGGGAAAACCCGTACCCCTTCCTTCTGTTAAATCCAATTCTTTTAAAAAATCACCTATTCTTCTATTTCTATACTCTCTCGCGACTATCCGGCGTTGCGTACGAACTATTTGTGCGTTTACAGGAGGGACCGGACCGGGATAACTCAACACTTCTATTTTATCATGCCATACCTGAACTTCAATAGGACTTCCTAAATCGTAACTCTTATGATAAACGGCATTGGATAAAATCTCTTCAATAGCTGCCAAAGGAAAGTTAAAATAACGATCGGCCTCTGCTTTGTAGGTTTGCTTTTCGACTACTTCCCGTACAATATGAGTACTGAAATAAGAAATGATATCTCTCAATTGTTTATGAAGAGGTCCCTTAAAATAAATCTCACTGAATTTTTTCCCTGGAAGACTGCCCTCATGTAGCACGAGCTCAATCCAAGATCGGGGAAAGAAGGTGTCGGGTTGTGTACAAAAAAATAACAATCCAGCGTTTACCGGTTTTACATATTCAGCCGGACCCTTTGCAAGGAGCATCGTGCGGCATAAATCTTCAAAAGACATCTTTCTGCTTTCAGGTAAAAGGTCGCTTTTAATCTCATGAAGGTATGCTTGTATTAACCCTAAGTCCAGATCATCTAAACTTGCTTGATGATTAATTCGGTCATCGAATGGTATACGAGCGGCCAAATCTTGCAACCTTTTTAGGTTATCATCTTTGGCAATCATCGTTTTTGTACCTATGCGGATATAATATTGTCTTTGAATGGCGTCATGACCCAAAGAAACAGGTGCAGAGTATGGCCGATTATCTCCAGCGGGGCACCAAATTACCAAAATCTGTTCGCCGTCTAAAACATAAGGTTGTGTAACAGGAAAATATGTAGGAGCAATTCGATGCCCCAATTCCACAATCTTCTTTTGAATGGAGTCTAATTGGGCCTGCTTTAAACCGATTGGAGGAAAAACGGGAATGCCATCATCCTCAGCCACACCGATAATAATATATCCTCCACCCCAATTATGAAAATCATTAGCGAACGCGCACATCGAATGCAGAACATCTTCAGGATTCCAGCCTTTCTTAAACTCTAATCTTTCCCATTCAATGGTACGGCCATGTACTAATTCTTCTATATTAATTGGTAATGCCATCTGATTGATCTGATAATAACGACTAAGATAAGAAAGAAAATACTCCGAGCATCATGCTTGATAAAAACTCGAACATAGGCACACGCATTCTGAATATCCCAGTTGGCTTTTAAACTTGCTTCGTATGCCATACGTTCCTCCTTGCTTAATTTTGATACCTCTGCTGGCAACTTCTCCATCCGGTGCATGTGCTTGAGCAGGTACATCCATTTGTCGCGGTAGCTTTCCAATTGATCAGATCTTCGGTTTATCCTTAGGCCGACATTTTCTTCTTGAAGACAAAGAATCCCAGGACTAACACCCCTGCCAGAATGATCAGCCATGGCCAGCTGTTGTTACTATGTTTTGTTTGCTTTTGCCGGGCGACGGCCGAGGTTTCGTTTTTCGGATTGCTTGTTCTTTAGCACTGCGCAGGAGGAGAGAAGAAGAAGGAGGAGAAGGAGGTTGCGGGTTGTGGGCGCATGATTGAAAATTGACAGGGGACAGTTGACAGGGGACAATGGATAATTGATAATGGACGGTGGACAATTCAATACGTGCTACTTTATAGATGGAGGAGATCAGTCTTCTTTTACGGTATACGCCTACATGGGACGCGCTTTTGAGTCGGGCAGATTGAATGGCTATACAGCTTTAGCCCCCTTGAACATGCCCTTTTCCGAAAAAATGCACAAGAATGCACAAAAACTTTATATACTTGTATTATATTGTAAGTTACAAAGAAAGTGGTTAAAAAAGAACCCTATACCGCAAATGAATTGCCGACTGGTTTTATCTAAAGTAACTCCTGACGCCAAACTGAAGCAGTTGGCACCTTTTTAAAACAGTTGAAATTATTATCGAAAGAATACGGATTTGAAATAGAATAATAAAATGAGCTTATTTATCCGGGAAATTAATGTAAGAAATTTTAAGTCTCTT
>DALYUO010000010.1:36748-45001 GCA_031981225.1 Pararcticibacter sp. | reverse complement strand
AGTAGAATTAATCTGTTCATTGGTCGGCCCAATGTAGGTAAATCAAACATTCTTGAAGCCCTGTCACTATTTTCCATTCCGTATCTTCGCGAGAATTCTTCTAAGAAGCTGTCTTCTCTGTTAAGATTGGAAAATGAACCCGAACTCTTTTATAACGGAGATACGAGTCAGGAAGCATCAATTACGACTAACCTGTCGAGATGTTCGTTGAACTTTACCCCTAAAGAAGGTTTGAGAGCAGTAATTGATTTTCAGGACTACTCATTTGAAAATATACGAATTGATGATAAACTGAATGTAACCGGCATCCGGAAATTTGACACATTCGAGCCCTCTATAAAACGCTATAATTTCAGAACAGATGTCAAATACAAGAAAGGACATGCTAAATACCTTATGCCACCCTACGGGTTTAATCTTCTTTCTATCATCGAAAACTATCCTGAGCTTAAAAATCAGGTAGTGTCCCTTTTCAGAGAATATGGGTTAGAACTGGCTTTAGATAAAGCAAGCCAAACCATAAGAGTGGTTCAATCGGATAAGGATGGGCTGTTTTTGATTCCATACAATTCAATAGCCGATACGTTGCAACGTGTAATATTCTTTAAGGCTGCTATTGCTTCGAATAATAACAGCGTTCTTTTATTTGAGGAGCCTGAAGCGCATTCGTTCCCTCCATACATGACGCATATAACGCAGGAGATGATCTATAAAAATGACAATCAATACTTTATAGCAACCCACAGTCCATTCATCTTAAATGATCTTCTGGAAAACTGCAGAGAAGAGCTATCCGTCTTTATCGTCCATTACCAGAACTACGAAACACAGGTCAAGCGGTTAAGTGAAAAGGAATTACATGATGTGTTCCAAAATGGGGTTGACTTATTTACCAACAGCGAAAGTTTTGTATAAATGGACCAGTTCGTCATTCCTGAATGTTTCGTAGATACGAACTTAATTGAGACTTTGGTCCCGCCGGTCAGACAATACAATCATCAAAAAGGCTGTGGAACGGTCACTAAGGTTATGAAAGAACGTTTCGCTGATCGTTTTGCATTGGGCATTATTGATAAAGACAAAAAACAGGTAGAATATCTCAAGGAATTTGAAGAGATATGCAAAACAGGCTCTTTGATATTACACAAGCATAAACAGAGACCGCACTATATCATACAGATATATCCTGCGATTGAGCGGTTTATCCTCGGGTGTGCTGCTGAGTTGAAGGTAAATCTTGAAGATTTCGGCCTGGATTCCGATATAGAACGATTAAAGAAACGCTCAAAAACGGTCACAAGTAAAAACGATGGAGATTTTAAACGTTTGTTCAGATATCTCCAACAGCACGGAGCTCGGGAGATAGGAACTTTGACGTCGTGGATACAATATCTCAAAGAAAAATTGTATGATTCTAAAATTGAAGAACTCAGGCAATTATAGAATAGAAGCCACCGTCTCATCTTTTCTGTCAACGGACCTAACACCATCCAGCGCGCCGTCACCGGATCGTAAAACCTTGCCGACATATCAACATCTCCGCTTTAGCGTAGAAATGGTTTATCCTTAGGCCGACTTTTTCTTCTTAAAGACAAAGAATACCAGGACTAACGCCCCCACCAGGATGATCAGCCATGGCCATCTGCTGCTGCTATGTTTTGTTTGCTTTTGCCGGGCGACGGCCGAGGCTTCGTTTTTCGTTTCCGCATGGCTAAGCTGAGTAGTTTGCTGCTCCGTTTGATCACCTCTTTGTTAAAACTTTGAAAGGGCGAAGAGGCCGTGGCTGAAATGCCATTATAATCAATCAGGTCGTTTTTTATCTTCAGACACTGGTCGGCATAGTCATAAGCCTGTTCATACCGGCGCATGGAGAGGTAGGTCCGGGCAAGAAGAGCAAAGGCCGCAGCCCGCGACGGGCGCAGCACGTGCGTTGAAAGGCCGGGCAGCAATGGAACGGCTGCCTCCAGATCGCGGATGATCTGCTCATACGTTTGCCCGGTGCTCGACCTGACAGAGGGAACATTGAAATCGGTGCCCAGGCGTAAAATAACACCTTCATCCTGCCCTGCTGTTTCCGGGTCGTAGGCTTTGCTGTACATCCAGGCAAGTTTTAAAAAAGTCCATGCGCGGAAGAACAGCGCCGCCCCTTTCACATTATCCCATTCTGCTGCATTTTTTTCCGTCCGCTCTATCTTTTCAATTTCTTCCAGGCATACATTGGCATTATACACCACTACGTATGCATTGGCCCAGTCGTTCACCCATTCGTATTCGTCGAGTTGCCATACATAGGCCTTCCGGCCGTTCTCTCCTACCGCATCGTAGCCGGTTTTCGGCAGGAAGTAATCATCTGCCGAAGCTTCATCAAAGGCAGGGCTCTTCTGGTTCATATAATCCGAACGGTCGAGCAGAGCCTGAAGGTCTCCGATCGTTTGTGGTGTGGTTACCGAGCTATCGGGCTTAGCCTCCAGGTACTTTTTACAGGATATCGCACTCAGGGCGAGTACAAGGAAAAATACGATTCTTTTCATGATCATTTTTGATGTTATCAGTTTAAAAATTGGCCTTTAATCCGAGTGTGAATGTCTTCAGCGGGGCAAGTGTTGCCGGGTAATCCGGATCGAGCCCGTCATTATTTGCCCGCCAGAGGATACCCAGGTTGGCCGCGTTTCCGTAAAGCTGAAATGCCTTCAGCGAGAGCCGCCTGAGTATGCCGCCACTGAAGGAATAGCTGCAATTGATATACTGCAGGCGCACATGATCGCCTTTCCTCACGGTGGCTTCCGAGTAGAGGTAAAGCTGGTCGCGGTTTGAATTGGCCGGATAGGTCATGGATGGAATCTCTGTAAAGGCCTCGTCGCCCGGCTTCTGCCACCTGGATGCAAAATCGGGGTGTCCTGTTCCCTGACTGAAGAGCTGGTCGTAGCTAAAGGATGGTTTTCTGAAATAGTAGCCTGATTTCCACGACAGGTTCACTGAAAGGGTAAAATCGGCATACTGAAAGGAGTTGATAACAGAACCGGTAGTGACCGGGATGGCCGGACCATGATAAACGATGGAGGTGCTCCGGGCCCCTTTACTGTTCAGATCGGCAATGATCTTATCGTATTCCGTGCTGAGCTGCCCATCCAGGTAGCCTTGCGGATTGCCCGAGCCGTCCAGGCCTGCCCAGCGGAAACTGGCGATCGCGTAGAGCGGCATTCCCTCAAGCGGGGTGATGGCATTGCCATTTCCTACAATGCCGCCCGAGTATCCTTCGCCGCCGTAGTAGCGGGTGGTCTTGCTCTTATTGTAACTGGCAAACAGCTGCGTGTTCCACTTGAAAAGCCTGTCGATGTTTTTGCTTGCAAGGGTAATATCTACACCTCGCCCGCTCATGGAGGCAACATTCCGCGTGATCACATTGGTGAGGCCCCAGGTGGTATAATCGTACGCTTCGGGGCCATACAGGTCTTTCCCCTGTTTCCGGTAGTAATCAATGCTGCCGGAAATGACGTTCCCGGAGAAGGAGAAATCGGCCCCGATGTTGAACTGTCCTGTTTTCTCCCACCGCAGCTCCGGATTGTTCAGTTGCTTGACCATTGCCTGGGGGAAATTGGTGTAGGTATTATTGGGGGCATAGGTAATGATGGTGCTCGCCGAGCGCGTCAGGTCGGCATTGCCCTGGTACCCGTAGGTAGCCCTGAATTTCAGATAGGGCAAAAGCGGAAGGCGGTAAAACGGCTCCTGCGAAATATCCCAGCCCAGGCCTGCCGACCAGAGCGGTTTCCATTTATCGTTGGTTGTTAACCCAAACAAGTTGGAGGCATCCCTCCTGGCGCTCAGCGACAGAATATAGCGCGAGCGGAAGGTATAAGCCATATTGGAGAAAACGGAAACGAAGCGGTTGAGCTTGCCTGTTACCGAACCGCCACCGGGCACTTTCTGATTGCTTCCTGTTATCAGCGATGGATACGAATTAACGAAATCGGTATAGGCCACCAGCAGCGGGTTGGACTGATAGCCATAATTAAAAGCGGATTGCCCGCTGGTTTCGGCCGAGCGGACTTCGCCACCGGCAATCCCCGTGAGGGCATGCGGCCCCCAGCGTTTGTCGATATTTATCAGGGCCCTGGTATTATGGGATTGCAGGACGCTTTGAGTGGTACTCAGGATGCCTCCCTGGGGAACGATATATTTCACATTTCCGGTGACCGGATCAATCTGGCTGAAGGTGTTGACGATGTTTCTGGCGGCATAACTTTCCGCGTCCTGAATGGTTTCGTTCGACGAAGTCTGCCGCTCGTACTGGTACCTGATCTCCGCCTCCAGCCAGGGGAACAGTTTATACCTCAGTCCCAAACCGGCGGTGAGATCGTGAAGGGAGTTTTCCGATGCGGAATGTTTGTAATCCTCGAGAGGGTAATATGACCAGTCGGCCAGCTTGCCCTGGCTGATCCTGTCGGTATAGGCTCTGCTGTATTCGGTTTCTACAGCGAGAGCGTTCCCCTCACTATCGGCAAAGTCGAGATAAGGTACACTGCGGGTTCCCACTTTAATGCTGTTATAGGCGGGCCGGCCGCTGTGGCTTTCACTTCGGGTATAGTAGAGGCCGAGGTCTATATTCAGCCCCTTTACCGGGTTGTACAGATTGCTTAACCTAAAATTGGCCTTGTTGTATGTGCCGTAGGTTTCACCCGTATTCCGGTCATAGGATCCCGAAAAGGAATAAGCGTTCTTAGCTGTTCCTCCCGAGATTCCTAATGAATACTGCTTGGTGAGCGGGCGCTGATAGAAATAGCGCAGATAATCATCGCGGCTGTCGGTCTGCTTTAATGCCGAGATCTGCGCTGCAGAGTCGGCACTCGAAATCAGTTCGTTCTTCCTGTTGAGGAATACCTGGACGGCAGGGCTCAGAGCACTATAGGGTTGAAAATCGATGATATTATTGTAATACCCTTTACCAAACAGCATTTCTTCCACATCGATGTAGTCCGCCGGTGCCATTACGGGCAGGGAGAACAGATCGGGCTTTTCGGAGCTTATCAGTGCTGAATGAAACGACAAGGCTGTTTTCTGGTTCAGCTTTGCTTTCTTTGTCCGGATCACAACCACGCCGTTTCCCGCCCTGGCCCCCCAGATAGAAGCCGCCGCCGCATCTTTCAACAGGGTGATGCTTTCGACGTCGTTGGGGTTGATGTTATTGATATCCCCCTCGTAGGGAAAGTTATCCAGAACAATTAAGGGGTCCTGAGGTCCGTTTATGCTGCTTAGTCCGCGGATGTTGAAACTGAGCTTACGCTGGGCGTTGCCGCTGGCCTTGGTATCAAAAGAAACGCCTGCTGCCACAGAGGCCAGCCGGTTCAGAATGTTTGTGCCGGTTTGCTGGTTCAGCAGGCCGCTGTCCACCTGCGTAAACGATCCGGTTGCCCGCTCGCGTGGGATGGTCTGATAGCCGGTTGCTACTACCTTCACTTCGGCTATTTCAACAGAAACGGGCTGCAGCGCTACCCGGAACTCTTTGTCGGGGCTGATGCCCGTCTTTTGAAACTACCCTGCCCCGCAGAAACCGGGGATAGGCGTTTTGCTGGCACCAGGTCACAAAGGGCAGGAAAAACAATACAGCGGTAAGGATGTGTTTGTAAAGTTTTGATTGCATGATGGGGATTTAATTTTTTAAGATGGCTACCGGTACTTTTCGTACGGTTTTGAAAACCCGGATTCCGTAAGGTTTGAGCCATGCGGAGATCGCAGGAAGGTCATAATCATAAAATTTTGTTGGCAGGGGCAGGTCAATCGTGCCTTTGAAACTGGTTTCATCTATAACCGGCACCGGCGAGGTCCTGCTGAGCAGTTCGGCAAGGATGCCTGCGGGTTTGTTCTGTATGTATTTATGAAGCAGGTTCTTTGCCGCCTCAACCCTTTGCGGCCCGCCTTTGCTCCGGTACTTTTCCAGCATGCTGTCATTGGCAACTACCCATACTTCCAATTGCCTTTCCTCCCGCTCTACCTGTATATTAAAGGCGGCCCTCAGGTCGATCTGCATTCTTGCATGAAAGTTTACGGCCTGCGCCGCGGGGACAAACAGCTCATAACAATACCGGTTACTATAATTTGAACTGTTTTCCCTGAACCGCTCCGGTTCTGGTGTTTGAATCAGAATACGATTATCCGGCAGGTTAAGCTCCTGGGGGTAAGCGATGTGGCAAAGAGTGATCAGTGGCTGGTTAAAGAAATAATAGCGCAGGGCTCCGCTGACGCTGTCCTTGCTTTTGCCGCTCGATGAACCGATCCCTTCTATGTACCGGGTGATCGATGAGCGGAGCAAAATGTCGCTCTCTGCTATACTTTCGCGGAACGTGGCGGGATCTTTGGGGTTAAAGCCGGTATTGTCCTGTTTGGTATGGATCATTACTGACCGTCCGCTTAGTACCTGTTCGATGTTCGCGGCGTCTACTTCGGCTGCCGAAGTAATTGCCACCACTTTATTCTGATAGATCCAGGCATAATGCGGAACGTACCGGTGCGGGAATAAGGCAGATAACGAGGTATCCCGCATTACGAGGGGCAAGTGAAGTTGTTCGCCTGTTTGCTGTTCATGGCGCTGCAGAAAGGCTTTGATCTTCACATCAGTGTCGCCAGTGGATTGTGCATTGACCAACAGCACCTTCAGGGAACTGCCAAACCGGTCCTGCAAATGCTGCATCTTGGGAAAGGCTTCGATACAGGCACCACACCAGGTGGCCCAGAAATCGAGGATGACGAGCTTGTCGCGATAGTCATTGAGGCTAAGTGATGTTTTATTTGCTGGCTGACCGGCCAGCTGCAATGGGAGCTGCCAGGCCTTTTCGGGGATGGTATCGCCAACCTGAAGCCCCCTTTGGGGAGCCTGCGCAAAGGATGAAACAATTTGCGAAAGGGAGAGAATAATCAGGAGAATGAGATATCCGATAACAAGGGCACGACCTAAGAACTTATCATTATTCGGCCCAGAGGTGCTGAGAGGGCTCTGCTCCTTTTTGCTCTCATTACTTCGCTTTAAAAGTGCTTTTTGCTTTAAGCTTCGGGCTTTCCCTTTTAGAAAGGACAATAGGATTCCTGTGGAGCCTGTTTTTGGCTTCATGAGATTAATGATTAAGATTTCAAAATGAATGATTGAGAAAGATCTTCATCAACAGGCGCGCCCTGATGTTGCGAAGAGAATAATGTATTGGCGACCGAAACTATTCGGGCGGACAAATGAGGAGGTAATTGGTATGAATGCGATTATCAAGCATTTTTATAATGAGTTTCAAAGCAACTAGCGGTAGCCGCTCTCTCTTTCATACAAATTTATAATTTTAATAAGAAAAAGTGGTATATATACCCCGGAATATTTAATTTTTTTGTTATTCTTTTATACCCTAAATGGGTGTAACTGCGATAGAGCAATTCGTTATTGAAAAAGTGAAGGCGAAAAGGATTCAAATGAAAGTTTCAGGAGAATCTTTATCTAAATCTATGGGTTTGAATGAAAAATTCGTTACCAGAGTTGAAAACCCTAAATATATTGACAAATACAATCTAAATCACCTCAATAAAATCGCTGAAATCCTGAACTGCTCGATAAAAGATTTCCTTCCTGATAAACCTCTTCCGGGCGAAATACCCAAGCGACAGGTAAAAAAGGATTGAAAGAACGGGGCTTATTCGGGCGGACGAATAAGCAGAGCTTGTGAGGTGATTTTTCTCTTCTTCATGTCATATACGCTTGACACGTCATAGGAAGACCCAAGCGCAAAGACGGCGTTGATTTAAAACGGAAGTAGAGAGTACCCTATTGCAATGCCAAGCCAGGGTCGTTTGTTGTAGTTCCATTTAGAGGCGTCGTCTCCTATGCTAAAATCATATCCCTTAAATTGGTGCGGATAGTTGCAGTCGGATAATAATGGCCGACCTTACAAAAGTGCGTGCAGGTAACTCGCTGTATCCGTGAGACCGTTTTTACGAAGGCTCTCCAACACCTGATACTCATCCATTGCCGGATTCTTCCTGTTGAGTACCATTTCTTTAAAAGCCTTGACAGCCTTATCCTGGTTTAGGTCGATGATATCCGTTAAGAAGTCGTCGGCACTTTTGGCCTTCAGTCCAAACGAATTAAGGTATTCCCGGGGAAAATCTTTTAGGTTATTTGTTACTATCACGTTAGCATTAGTCCTTATCGCAGCTGCCAGCACGTGACGGTCATCCTCGTCTGGAAGGTTCAGCTCTGTTATCAGTCCATGATAGTTCTTG
>DALYUO010000010.1:19817-36738 GCA_031981225.1 Pararcticibacter sp. | reverse complement strand
CGCATCTGGAAAAGCTTCATTGGCCTTTTGTACACGCTTCAGCGCCTCAGCTTCATTTACTCCCTTTCTGATCATTACCTCTTTCCATTCATCAAAAATGTTATCACTCCATTTTGGAGTATAAAGCTCGTAATACGCAAACCAAAACAGCAAGTCTCTGACGACTATTGGAAAAATTACATTGGTATCAAGTACAGCCTTAAACCTGACACTATGAATCATAAAGCCCTAGTTCTTCGTCAAAACTCATTATGTCAATAATATTCTTTTTCTGATCTTTCTTTATCTTTTGCTTATATGCCACTACGTCCTCATACCTGATCCTACGGTGTTTTCCAACCTTTACAAAATCGATCTTACCATCTTCCAAAAGCTTGACCAGATACGGTCTTGAACAACCAATTATCTCAGCAGCTTTCTGTGTGGTTACTTCTGTTGCCAGCGGAACAACTGAAAACGGTATTCCCTCACTCATCGCCTTTAGGATTTCCCCCAAAAGTTCCAATGCCCTAAAAGGGATTTTAATCCGCTCATTGGTTTCCTCAATCTCAATCTCGGCTCCCTCCACATTAATGCGCGACAGCACAGAGAACAGGGTAGGATATGATTCGATAGCGACTTTCTGCTCCAGCTTAGAAGGTCTCCGTATCTGCTCCAGTATTTTCATTTGAATAATTTTTCCACAAAAATAAACGAAATAAACGAAATAAACGAAATGAATTCGGATAAATTCCTGTTATAAAACAGAAGAATGCTACTCCAGAATGTCAGGTAACGTCCATCTGCTTCTAAGAAGTAGATCCAGTCCGCACAAGGTTGAATATAGTGTAGGAGTTCTGGATCGTAAAAGAATGTGATCGGACAATATAAAAACTTTAGTATTGTACCATGGCTACGGTTGCCAAAGTATTTTATTCAACGTATGCAATCTTACTTGAGATCGCCTACCGCGTCTGGAAAGGCGGCACAAGTGTGGCTTTTCTATCGGGGATATGGCTTTCCTGATGGATACACCTTTATCGTTTCTCAAAAAAATTGAAAACCCTACACTTAACGTTCCTCCTTCTTCTCTGAAAACCAGTGCCGGGGAGTATCAACTGTCGCCTAAACAAAAAATAGCTTACTATAATTTAGACCAGATCGACTTCATCCGGGGCATATTTACAGACGAGCCCCTGGAAGCTTTAGTGCCTTCTACCCCGCTTCCCGATGACCGGATAGAGGTAGAAGTAGTATGCCAAAAGAGCACCGGCAACCAGAAGATTACCATTAACCGCAAAGACGAACAAGGCAAGCCCGAACTCCTTTACGATTTTGACAAAAGTACCGTAACCAGGACCGGCCTCCGCTTGCTCTCTGATCAGGATAAGCTACGGGACTTAATTTCATCCCGCCTGTCTGGCGACTTCTTCTCAAAACCACAAATGGCCGTTGAAATATTCCGGGATATTTATTTTAAAGATAAAATCCTCTGCAAGCCCGTGGCACTGGAAAAAGCGTTAGGCTTTTTTACGTCAAAACGAAAAGGTATCCGGCTAAAGAAAACAAAACCGAAGAACGGGCATACGGTGTTTGTGAGGGAGGAGGTGTAGAAGGTATATACAATAGCATGCGTTGTCTTATTTTTAAGAGTGATATAGCCCGTTGGGGTCATGTCATGTTTATAAAAATACATTAAAAAAGCCGTCTTTCTCCTGCCATTTTCGTATATTCGTGTAATGTCTGATGATTCAGTTTATCACCTTGATTTAGTTATTGACAATCTGACAAATAGCATCCGTCAGGTTAGCAGCGGTGAAAGTTTTGAAACGGACGTATTGCTTGCGACAAGTGAAGATATAAAGTTAGTCACCCAAAAAAGCGGCTGGCATTTTTCATGGAGAGCTGAATTTAAACAACCCGGCCGGGAAGTTTATAAATTAACCCTGGCTGATGAACCGGAAATATTACAGGGGCTGATTAGCTTAAGTGACATGGAAGGGTATGTATATGTGCATTTGGCAGAAAGCGCGCCGATAAATTTCGGGCCGGATAAAAAGCATGAAGGTGTTGGCGGGAACCTTTTTGCGTATGCTTGCAAAAGGTCGTGGGATGCGGGTAACGAAGGATTTATATCCTTTCAGGCAAAAACAAAATTGATCAGTCATTATGAACAGGTTTTAGGAGCAGTACATAACGGCGGACATAATATGATCATTTACCCGCAAGAGGCATTATTTTTGATTAAACAATATTTTAAAGTTTGAATTATGGGATATATCAGAGAACCAAAAAACGTTGACCTGATGGTAGCGCCATCGGTTTTTACTGAAGCTACCAGGCAAACTATTGTTCAGGCAATTGCACAATATAAAAAAACAGGGCAAAAGCCTGTAAGCGTAAAAATAGCTACACAAGATCCTGTAAAGGAGGCTACGCATAACACTGACCGTAAAAAGACTACCGCAGTACAGACTGAACGTTTGTCAAAGAAAGGGTCTAAAATCTGATTCAGACTCCTGCAATGCTTGCATAGCAAAGCGCCAGAGTGTTCTGATTTTTGTGTCTTGGTATTAAGATAAGAAAGGGTTTCGATCAATTGCTAAGCATCATCAAACAACTGCCTGTAAACGATTTAAACAGACTTAAAGCTGAGTTGAACAACCAAAGTGCCGCTTCTACATCCAATTCTGATATTAAATCATTTTTACTAAACGGCCCTGTGCTTGATAAAGAACAATTGGAAGAAATCAAAGGAGCAAGAAAGCAAATCAATAAATGGAGAACAAAGTTTTTTGATGATCAAACTCATTACAGGAGATTTATTAAAAGCAGATGTAGAAGCATTGGTGAATACCGTTAACACCGTGGGTGTAATGGGTAAGGGAATAGCCTTACAGTTCAAAGAGGCTTTCCCCCACAACAATAAGGTTTATGTTGAAGCTTGTAAAAACAAGGCACTGGCACCAGGGAAACTACTTCCTGTTTGGGACTCGAATTTACTATACGGAAAGAAATTAATCATTAACTTCCCAACCAAAGTACACTGGCGATATCCATCCAGATATGAGTATATTACAGAGGGACTAAATGCCTTGCGGAAGCTTATTATAGATGAAAATATTCAGAGTATTGCCATCCCGCCACTTGGTGCGGGCAATGGAGGCCTAGATTGGGTTAAAGTTAAACCAATGATTATAAAAGCATTGGAGGACTTATCTGTTGATATTCAAATTTTCGAACCCAATGCTGCTATTAAAGAAATTCTGCAAAAGCAGGAAGTAAGGAAAAAAGCAGAGCTTACAACAGCAAGGGCATCATTACTTTACTGTCTTTTCGCATTTGAGAGCTTTGGTGAATATAGCAGTCTCTTCGCCGCAAATAAGCTAGCCTATTTTCTCCAGCGCATGGGCCAAAAACTGCGGCTGGACTTTAAACCACATCTTTATGGACCCTATGCTGTGGGTGTCGAGAAAGTGCTTTATCATCTTAACGGCGTTTATTTAAAAGGTCTTGAGCAAGGTCAGGCGACTCCGTTTGAGCCGCTTAAGTTGAACTACAAAACATGGGACGAGGTAAACAGGTATGTTGGAAGTATGAATGATGAGGATCGGGATAGACTGCAGAGATTGCTGCTTTTTCTCAAAAACTTCACATCTGAGCTTTCTTTGGAGATTCTGGCATCCGTTGATTTTATTCTGGCCGAACACCCCCAATATTCTGTAAAAGATGTTATTGGAGCATTATGGACAAATCGAAAAAAAGATCTTTTTAGGGAGGAAAGCATACTACGGGCTTACGAACACTTACAAAATCACAAAACATCGTTAACTTCTCTTTAGATGTTAATTGAGTATATTTGGTTATATTAAAAAGGACATGCTATGTCAGGTGTTATAAATAAGGAAGATATCCACCAACACAAGCAAGCGCGAGCTGTGGTTAGCAACACTGTAAAATGTTATGCTGATGAACCTTTTTTATAGAGAAAGCTGCTAAAGCCAGGATAATTTTAGAACGCGTGGGTTTACCTGGTCAGAAGAAAAAATAGCTTGCAAAATAGAAATTCTGTGAGTCTGTAAAGGGAGGCTCTCACCCTCAGTACCTTTTTCTATACCTTGCTGATGACCTAACTCCAAGCCTTTTTTTAGCTTTATCAAGGAAATATTCTCTGGTTCCCACTGTGGTACTCCTTCTATCGCAGAATCTTTAATCCTTCAATTCGCTTGAAATGTTTTTTATTGAGTGTAACTAATGGAAGTTCATTAACGATACACGTTGCTGCGATAAAAATATCCCGAAACTCGATCATTTGATTACTTAACCGAAGCTTGTGGTAAATTTCTGCTGCTTTCTGAGCTACTGCATCTGTAAAAGAAAGTACGATAAAGTTCTCAGTTATTACCGAAACGTCCTGTTCTTTCTCTTTAGTGGTAGCTCCCATGTAAAGTTCGTACACTGTGACTGCAGAAATAAAAATGCTGGTATTTTCAGATATCTTGTAAAGGGTAGTTGATAGTTTGTCTTTTGCCCGGAGGTGCTCAATGAAAATTCCAGTATCCGCTACCATTGTTGGGGCTTTAAGTTTTCGAAAGCCCTTTTACCTTCTTCAAAAACCTTAACGTCGTCATCAGACCAAACAGAGACATTAGCCAACTTTTTCCTGAATTCTGATATGTCCGTTTGTTTTTCAGGCTGTATAACAACACCAAACTCCTTTAGGATCTGCTTTACCAGAGAGCTTTTTGCTGCGGGGATACTGATGGTCAACCTTTCCATATTCAAATTTACAAATATTCAGAACAATAATTATGCTAATGATTGGATTGTAATATATGAAAATACAAAATTTCTGCCAACTGGCAAATGTCTGCCATCGAAGATCCCTGGAATTTTACTGTTGGTTATTTTACCGGAAATGGATTGGGCTGGCAGAACGGAGGTATCGACGATGGCCGTCAGAATAGGGCTTTAAGGGTTATATTGTTTCAATACTTTTCGAGTAATACCTTTTTTCTCTGGCCAAATCTCTATTTTATAATAATCATCGCCCTCATCGCCTTGCACACTTGCAAGATTTGAAGAATAAACTCTTACTCTATATTGTCCAGGGTTCACTTTTAATTCTAATTGTACAGAAGAATTTGGGCAATCTTGTATTTGCAAAACTCCAGAAACTACATCTATCCCGCCTTCCACTACATGATCATATTTCTTATATTCACCTCTGCCTGGCTCGTCCAATATTTCAAGTTCGCCTTTAACCGGGCCATAACACTCAGTGTACACCCCTATTATTCCTTCCACAATCCCTAAGCGCTCCGATACTGCGTCATCAGGCCAAAGGTCTGTTGACGCAGTATCCAATGAGGCGTCTTTATCGACTATATAGAATTGATTATACTGAGTATAAAAATGAAGTTTGTATACCTCTCTTTTCATTGTATTTGGGAAATAGGTAGTGCAAAAATATAGTTATATTTTCTTATTATTTTACCTTCACAAATCGCATCCCACATGGTTCGAGGCAGTGTGTTGGCCATGTCGGGCCCATGGCAAGAGTGTCATCTTTAATTGCAAACCAATATTCTTGTTCTTTTTTGTTTGCTTTTAAAAAGGTGATCGTGGCGCTGTCTTTGATATAAAACGACTGTATTTAAGTATAACCAGGAAGGTTATCTCATTGAAATAGTGGCAACTTATAACTTTACCCGATCGGACGGAACTGTAGGGCAGCCCTCTGTCCATACGAGCAAGCTGACTTACACCGATGGTAATCTTACAAAGATCAGCGGCAAGTGGAATTCATCTTCTATTGTAGAGCTGACAACATTTGAGTATAATAATGAGCAAGCAAACACTTTGTTTGGAATCAATGCTCAGCTGGATCAATTTACTTATAACTATACCCTCCCCGGCTACTATGGAAAGACAAAAAACGAATTGGTGAAAGCCACTCAAACTAACGAATCGGAAAATGCTCCTGTGAACATCATCACGTTTCAGTATGAAAAGGATCCGTCGGGAAAAATCCGGTCAATTGTCAGCGTTTTTAAAAATATATTCAAATCTCCGGGGAAACCGGACAAGATTTCCACGTTCTACAGGAACAGGTTTACGATTAAATACACATGTGATTAATGCAAATGGGCTGTTACACCGCCTGTCATATCCACAGACGGTGCTCATTAACTTTCTAATAAGTATACTGCTTTACGGTGACCTCTTTCAATGATCCTGTCTGCTTCACAAAAAATAAGTATCAATGCCATGTTTGTCTTGTTTTTCTAAAGATACCGGTATATATTATGCTCCTTTCTTAGTAGAAGAAGAGCAGAATGGGTTATTTAATTATGATTTTAAAGCATTTGACGACCTTCTGAAGATTGGGCTAAGGATTGGAGTTTATGACCACTACAACAGTAATTGCGAAAAAAGAATAATTTGCTGCGTTGGTATCTTGTTCTGTTGCGGCATAAGTTTTTTCATTACCTTTATCTAAGGTCCTGACTGGTTACAAATAAAGCTATACGGTTCGAACCCTGGCAAGACTATAGTGAAAATTTATTACTATCATCTTGCTTAATGTCAATTACATGCAATAACATGAACCAGCCCAACAATTCAAACATCCTATTCAATATCATTGGAGTTGTTGCCTTGATATTTTTGTTTTTTCAGTCGCTCAACCTGAATGCACAATCAGCCAAAAAGCAAATAAGACAATACCATGTAATTGTCAAAACAAATAAGGGTACAGTTCGGGGGATCCTGGAAAGATGCACCTCCGCTAAAGTTTATGTGTCACGGAAAAACGGAACTTATACGGCAATAAATGCTTCTGATATTCGGATAATAAAGGTGAAAGAATATCCCAGGAAGCGTCGTATTGTAGAGATTCCGGTGCTTGAGCCGGGAGCTTCGGATTATACTAAGGAAGGTTTCCTGACGAAAGAATATATGGATCGCGCCCCTTCTTTAGCCGAGGAGGCGACTTACTCTGCCGTTGGCATGGCTTTTACTTCCATTTATGGTTTCTTTTACAATCAGTTCCACAACGAAAAGATATTCAAGCCACGCTATAACATCGCGAATTATCAATTGACAGTGAAGGAGCTTGGCTTGTATGCCGTTTATAATCAAAATGCTTCAGATTACGACATTCTTCAATTGCAAGGATTAACTCACTAAATATTTATACCATGTCTACAATTATAGAGATCGTAATGACTACTGGATCCTTACGCTCTGGAAATAGGATGGGGTGTATCTGCTGGTATTGGTGTGGCTGACCTAATATGGGGTGAGGGCTTTTAAAAATGGATTGATGAAAATTAAAGGTCATGTTTAACTATTTGTATTACAAGTTATATCAAGCTGCTTTGAAATCTTCGTTATATGATATTCCAGAGTTTATGGCAGGCATTTCCTTTGGGAGTTTAATTAGTGCTAATGTTTTGGTGATTAATGGTTTCTTGTCAAACACGTTGGGTTTGCCTTTTCTGTTCTCTCATGGCGTATACGGAGGATTATTTGCCTTTCTGCTAATCGTTTTTACCATGATTTATTTTAACAAAGACAAGCGAAAGCTGATTTTGCAGAAATACGTAAAAGAACCCAATAGGAAACGAATACAAGGGAATATGATTGTTGCGATCTATGTTGTGTTGTCATTTCTTCTGATTTTTGTAGTGGCGTTCCTTAAGCCAGGTAAAATGTAAATCGCTAAAATTTCTTTGTTATTGACGTTTATAGATAGCAAAGTAGGAAGAGATTCAGCGATATGGGGATCTCTCTTAATGAAAAAGATAATAAGATTTAATTTTTAGACCGCGAACGTAAAGGCGCGGCACGGAGTTGCCATATACGACATTGAAATAACTATATAATAAGCTCAAAACCTCACCCGCTTTGAGTTCAAAACAACCGTTTTTTGAGCTTCAAATGAAAAAAAATGAGCCTATAAAATATATAAGCTCAATTTGTATGTTACATAAGCTCATTAATATGTAAATTTGAGCTTATAATAAAAAGATTGTGAGCTTAACCTATGGCACAGATCGACAACGACATAATTAAATTCCTGCGGGAAAACCCATTAAGCTCCTCGCCGGAAATTCATAAGAGCATTAGTAAAGGCTCTTATGCTACTATCAAGCGGGCTATTAGTGATTTGCTGGAAAATGGACAGATTGTATCCATCGGCCAGCGTCGTGCAACCCGGTACCAGGTAAGTTCAGTAAATGAGCTTTTGGGACCTATTGATATGGCGGCTTACTTTGAAAAAGAGATTGACGAACGCGAGATACGAGAAGGATTTAATTTTCATCTAATCAGGGAATTGCTGATCAAAGTTGATCTGTTTACAGCAGATGAAGCAAAATATTTACAGCAATTGCAGGAGGAGTTCCGTCAAAACGTAGCAAACATGAGCGCCGATGGATATAATAAAGAAATGGAAAGGCTTGCAATCGATCTGAGTTGGAAATCATCACAAATCGAAGGCAATACTTATTCATTACTCGAAACTGAACGGTTGTTAAAGGACAAAGAGACAGCTGCCGGAAAGCCAAAAGACGATGCCATCATGTTGTTAAATCATAAAGAGGCACTCAATTTTATTATTGAGAACCCCGATTACATTGTGCCTTTAACTACTGCACGGATAGAAGATATACATAGCATCCTAATTAAGGATCTTCCTGTTGAACGAAATATCAGACGATGGCGCGTAGGTATTTCGGGCACCAACTATAAGCCTCTGGACAACGAACATCAGATAAGGGAAGCCCTGGAAGATATGTGCAGCCTGGTCAACAAAAAGGAAAACATATTTGAAAAATCCCTGCTGGCACTGGTATTGTTGTCATATATCCAGGCATTTAACGACGGCAACAAACGAACGGCGCGGATTATCAGTAATGCCATCCTGATTGCTAATCAGTATTGTCCGATTTCCTTTAGAACTATTGATTCCGTGGAATACAAAAAAGCGATGTTGATATTTTATGAGCAAAACAATATCAGTGTTTTCAAAAAAATATTTATCGAACAATTCAGATTTGCGGTCAAAACATACTTTTGACGCCGTGATTGGTTTTCTTATTTACAACACCTGACATCAAGACTAGATTTGCAGTCAAAACCTACTCATTGTTATATAATTATTCTGCATCAGAACCTGAATAGTCGAAAAATTATTTTTCTTTCATATAAAGGTTATAATCCGCAACCACGGCCTCAATATCCTTCGCATATTTATTCCCCTCTGTCCATTCTTTGTATACCTCCGGGCAATCAGAAATCAGATCAGCAATTCTTTGTTTCCTATTGATGACGTTTAAATAAACCATCTTGTCATTTTTAACCATTATAGGAAGTTTAGAAGCCGCACCATCATAAGGGTGCCTCGAATAGAGGTTATATAACGACAAGGAGCCTTTCGTCACTACCTGGAAAAACTTACTTTTATCAGCAGGCAACACCACAAATGTATACGTTTTCCCATCTCTATCGTTAATGGTAAACGCATTTATATCATCTGGAGTTAATTTTTTCTTTTCATTGTTTTCTTTGACCGTGATTTTTCTTGTAAGTGCGGGAAGATCTATTTTTCCTGTTATGGTACCAGGCGTTATGAAAGTGCAAGAAACCGTGTCATTTGTAGTCGTTACATAGTAGCCTTTTTGGGTTTGTGCGTTAGCACTGTATATTATAAGCGAAAGGGCCAGCAGTATAGTTGTTTTCATATTCGTTATAGCGAAGCTTTGCCAGGTCATATCATTTTTGGATCAGTAGGAGGTGTAACCACCCTGGTTTCGTACCGAAAGGAAATTCTTTTAATCCACCTTTCAACGATTCTAAATGAAGAAATATTTATTTAAATATCGTCAACGCCCGGGGACTTACGCGAACAACTCTGAAGGGTTCATGGAAAGGAACTGTTCAAGCGGAATGCCATCTGTTCCTACCAGGTAAATTCCGCGGGGATGGAACTCGGCATCAAATATAGCTAACCCTTTGTTCGCGCTGTCTTTCCCGCTTTTTACTTCTATTGCTATAATATCGTCCCCTTTTTCAATTACATAATCCACTTCGAAGCCGCCCTGATTCCAGTAATAAACATTAAAACGATGTTTTAGCCCACTGTTTATCAGGTGTGTACCAATAGCAGATTCAACAAAAAGGCCCCATTCTTTCGGATCACTGCGCAATACCTCAAAGGACGCGTTTTGGCTGGCCGTAAGCAACGCATTATTGTGTACCTGGAATTTGGGTTTAGAAGCACGTTTGCGGACTATATCTGCTGCATATTTTTCGAGCCCCGAGAGCAGCCCGGCCTCCCGGAGCAGGGTGAGATACCCTGATAGGGTGGTTAGATTGCCCGACTCCTGCAATTCGCCCTGTACCTTGGTAAGCGATAGTATCTGCGAGGAGTATTTGCATCCGATATCAAACAGACGTTTAAGCAGTTGAGGTTTATCAACGCGCGTCATCATCAGGATGTCTTTAGATATTGTAGTTTCTACCAGCGATTCGCGCACATAATCCTTCCAGCGCTCTTCGTCGGAAATTAAGGGTGCCGAGCCCGGATACCCGCCGAAACAGATATATTGCTCGAGGTTCCATCCGAAAGCATCGTGCATTTCGTTAAACGACCAATGGGTTACATTAGTCAGTTCGTACCGACCGGCTAGTGATTCGGTAAGGCCCTGTTGTATCAGGAGCCGCGATGAACCTAATAGAATAACCTTAATATTCGTGTCGGTAAAGCCATCGGCATCCCATTCTTTTTTTACAGCCTCACTCCAGTTAGGTGCTTTTTGAACTTCATCTATAATGAAAAGCATCTCTTTTCGTTCGTGTTGCAGCATCCTTAACCGGGCATTTCCCCATTCCCGCCTGATCCAGGTAGTGTCGGCAGCGTAGAGATCGTCGGCCGTTACGAAATAGTTCGGTATGTCAGTTTGCTGTAACAGTTGCTTTACAAGAGTGGTTTTGCCTACCTGGCGCGGGCCTGCCAGCACTTGGATAAACCTTCTTGGCTCGTTAGTTCTTTTTATAATATCCTGTAAAACCGATCTTTGGTACATTTTTTAAATTATTAGATATTGCTAATAAATTAATTAGGTAAATATAATAAAATGTTTAAACGACACAATCATTAATTCCCTGGCAACTAGCTTGTATGTGGGGGGAAAATAAAAAAAAGAGGCGCCTGCTTTCACAGACACCTCCATTTTTATGAGGACCTTAATTTCCTAGTTCGTTTTGATCACTATGTTATCAAGAAACGCTCTGGCTGGAGCGCCTGTAGCGATCTTTACCGTAGTTGACGCTGTACTGCCGGTAAATGTTACAGTTTTTGTTTCTGTTGGTCCCGCCATTAAGGCTGTGTAAGTAACAGTTTGGTCAGTTCCGCTGGCGCTTACGATGATGGTTCCGCCGGCTGAACATCCCTTTACATCGAATGATACGGTAAACGTGCCGCCATTGGCTGTGAGGTTAAGGGGCTTAATGGTGATATACCCTACAACACTGCTTGTTCCGAGCTTCACCATGCCACCGACAGGATAGGCTTTGTCTACTGCTGTGAAGTTGTCGTTTCCTGTCCATGGAGTGCCGCTCGGTGCACCGGCGCCTGAGCTTGCTGTACTACCTCCGTCTGTCAGTGCAGCGAAGTCTTCGGTTAACGTAGTGCCTCCTCCTGGGTTGCCGCCTGGATTGCCACCACCTCCACATAACTCTCCGGTCATTTCGGATACGTCATTGAGGCTGCGCACGATGAACTGTTTTTCGCTGTTGAAGAAAGTATAGATCCCGGTCATATTTCCATGTCCCTGGGGAACTTTTGTTCCGGCAAAGCTGGCATAACCGCTGGTGCGTACCGTTAGGGTGTTTCCGCTGCAATCTTTGATGGTACGGTTGGTGGTTAATTTGTTTACGGCATCGGCGTATGTATCGTCAAGGTTCGAAAACTCAACGCCCAGCACTTTTACCAGCATGTTCTGGTAGTTTTCGTTTAGCTGATCGATGGTTACTTCAACAGGAACGACCACATTGTTGGATGTGCCGGTAACAATGTACTGGCTGAGCACTGAACCGGGTATGCGGATGGGTTGATTCTGATCGTTTATGCCAAGGCCGAGCTCAAGCATACCTCCATAAGTAGCAAGCGTAAGTCCTTTTGCGTAAATATACACCCTCTTGCCCACCGGATAGGTATTGAACAGGTTGGTCTGGTCTATTTCAATATCGATACCTGCTGTTGCATCCTGCACTACGATCTTTTTGTACAGGTTGCCGGTGCTGTCAGATCCAACCACTATACCCGAAAGGATAACATCTTCGGTAATGGTTACAGGTGCATTGGTATACATCTGCTGCAGCTGTTTGATGGTATGGGTTGGGGTAATGTCGGGATCCTGTGGATAAGGGGTCAGCCTAGTAAGTGGTAGTTGTGCAACGGCCACTTTAGCCGGGCTTTGTTGTTGAATGGGAAGGTAGGAGAAAAAGATTAAAAAGGATAGTTATTTTCCTAGCTGCTACTAAAAGCTGTCATATTTCAGATTGTAAGTTTCATATGCTATTAAAAATTCTGATTTTTGTGTTCTGATATTAAAGATGAGAATGGGTGTCGATCAATTGCTACGCATCATCAAGCAACTGTCTTTAAACGATTTAAACAGGCTTAAAGTTGACTTAAACAACCAAAGTGACGCTTCTGCATCCAATTCTGATATTAAATCATTTTTACTAAACGGCCCTGTGTTTGATAAAGAACAACTGGAAGAAATCAAAAGAGCAAGAAAGCAAATCAATCAATGGAGAACAAAGTAGTAGTTTAGTATCCGTGATCAGGCTAGCGCCGAGCCTGGCAAGAGGAATTGGACAGAGAAAATTATCCATTTTAATGGGCGTCAGTCCGAAATTTGCAGGAAATGCAGAGAGCCCGAAGACACCTAACAAATACAACCTGAACCATAAAGCAATGAAAATGAAATTATTGGTATTTATTTCAACAATGATCTTTATAACGGCTAAGTGCTTTGGCCAACCATCAGATGGCTGGCTTCCTGAGAAGTATGTAAATGCTGTGTTAGCCGGGGAAAAAGATGCGTCCAAATTTTTGATCCCTGTTGAAGGATTTGAAAAACCGTTCGGGAATGGGTATATTTTAACTTATAAAAGTGAACTCAATACGATCCAACTAAACAAAATCAAGGTTAATGGTAAAATTAAATATCGGATACCATACTTGTCTTACTACATCAACATGATGTATAGTCCCAAGGCGCTGGTTGATCGACTTTCACACTCAACTCATTATTTATCGCTCACGAACGGTAAAATTTTGTTAGAAATAATCGGAGTAAAGACAAAAGAAGAAATCTATTTCATTAACGGAATACGAGGTTATAAATTCAAAAGTATTGAAGATGGCAAGAGGTTTTTGAAAGCGCAGGCTGACTCAATGTATACCAAAAAGATTATACGATGACCATTTACGGTGAATAAATAAAAAAATGCATGGGAAGATGGAGATTTTGTACCAGATAAACCTCTTCCCGACTGCGTCATACGTATAGGTGGCTGTCCCCGTTCCGCTTACCTGCGAAGGGAGGTTCAGTTCGTTGAACGTAATGGTAACACCCTGGTACCGTCTATGGTGGGCTTTTTTACGTCAAAACGGAAAGGTATCCGGCTAAAGAAAACAAAACCGAAGATCGGGCATATGGTGTTTGTGAGGGGAGGTGGTGTAGAAGGTATATATTAATTATACCTCAGCTTTTCTATCTGATCTTTTGCAAGCCCCGTAGATTCGGCGATAACATCTATTGATATCCCTTTTTTTAGCAAATTAAGGGCTATCTCAAAAAGAGTTTCGCGCTTGCCTTGTTCAAGACCTTGTTCAATGCCTTTTTCAATGCCTTCTCTTTTGGCCTTATCCAGTAAATATTCTCTGGTTCCCACAGTGGTACTCCTTCCTTGTTTTTCTTTTATTTGTTCCTCAAATTTACGGATCATTTCTGGTTTTTCAAACTGCACATAATATGTCAGAAAATCATAAATGGCCCGCCGTTCTTTCTTGTCCATTTTGCGTAACATCATCTGATCATAAAGATCATGCTTAATGTCAAGTAACTGACTATCATCTGCACCTGTGTGTCGCAGCGCCATCAGGGCCGTTAATACCACCACGGCAAACGGGTTAGGATTATCCCTTAAAGCGGCTTCATCCTGACCGAGGATCTTATAGCTGTTAAATTCATACCGGAAACGCGTTCCCAGAAACTCCTGCTCATAAACCCGGGGATGATACCCCGCATTGCTGTCTGCCAGTATCGCTATGGCTGTAACCGGTACTCTGTGTTTGCTTACGATCAGCGAATAGTACTCATACATCCGGAGGGCCAGGTCAGCATGGCCTTTGGCAGACTGTGCCTCTACATGGATCAGCACATATTTCTCCCCTCCTCCCCTGAGTGACACCCGTACTAATTTATCAACATAACGCACCCCTTTATTATGGGGCATGGGAGGGAACATGCTCTGCAATTCTTTGTCGAGGTAAACGAATTTCTTACTTAAATCGAATATTTTATCGGCTTCCGGAAAAAAGAAAGTTAGAAAATGTACAAATGTTTGCTCGAGTACCGACTTCCACAAAGGATCGTCAACAGCTTCTTTGGATAACTTTGGTGACATGGTTGTTTCTGGTGATAACCAAAGCTAAAAAGCTTCGTCCGGTTTTAAAAATGATGCTGGTCACGCTTTGATGGATTAGATTAAAGCTCAAAAATATCAACTGACAGTAAGGGCAGAAAACTAATCAAAATAGAATGAATGGGTGCCTCTATTGATTACATCTGATAACGAAATCCTCCTTATACTATGCCAAATAACAATAATGTGCTCTAAATCAACGGTGTAGCTGTCATTTTTAAAAATCACTACCCCCTTAATAGTTAAAAATGCCCTTGCCGGTTAAACTGCACAACGGTAAAAAGGTCTAAATGCACTATATAAAACAGCTAAATGGAACAGCTGAATTTGCATTTATTTAAGCTTATAAAATATAGAAAACCAAACCGAAGAACGCGCATACGGTGTTTGTGAGGGTTTGCTTATTTAAATGATCTATCGTAATTTCGTTATAAATTAAATAGTTATGGTATCGTTAACGATAAATACCCGTACTAAACAAGAAGAAGAGGTATTAATTGCCTTTCTTAAGAGTTTGAACTATGATTATTTCACTCATGAGGAAGCCGGTCTTTCTTTAACACAGGGCCAGGAACAAGAAATTTTAAGCCGGGATCAAGCTTTTGAGGCCGGAGAAACTACGACCAGAGACTGGAGTGATATCAAAAGTGATTTGATCCGTGTTTACCGTTAAATTTCTTAGTAAAGCCGAAACCGATTTACTAAAAGCCTGTGCCTGGTACGAAGACAGGCAAGAGGGACTTGGCAAAAAATTAAGTAAGGACGTTATCCGACTATTCAAATTATCAGCAAGAACCCTCACCTGTTTCAGGTTAGATTTTCTGAAAAATTCAGATTTGCCCCTCTGAAAACGTTTCCTTATCTAATTGTCTTCAAAATTATTGAATCTAAAAAAACTGTAATTGTTAATGCGATATTTCATTGCAGTAGAAACCCTTCCACATTTTAGATCAAAAATAGCTTACTATAATTTAGACCAGATCGACTTCATCCGGGCCATATTTACAGACAAGCCACTGGAAGTTTTAGTACATTCTACCCCGCTTCCCAATGATTTATCTTCTTCTCCCCGTCAAGAGTATAATGCTCTACGAATATAGCACTTTTAGCTAAAAAGTGCTATATTCGTAGAGCATTATGGAAGAACTTAGAATCAAATCAGCCGCCCTGGTAAACAACCAGGCAATGAACTTCAAAAGAACTCTTTATCATAAAATAGACTGGACTAACAGGTTAATAGGGATCCTCGGGTCGAGAGGAACGGGCAAAACAACTTTGCAACTGCAAAAGCTCAAAGAAATCACTTCAAAAGGTGAAGATGCCATATACCTTTCACTTGATGATATTTCTTTCACAAAGACCAGGCTTATCCAAATTGTCGAAGCATTACGGCTTGAAGGGGTAAAGTACTTTTTCCTTGATGAGGTTCATAAATATCCCGACTGGGCAAGAGAAATCAAAAATATCTATGATTTTTATCATGATATTTCCATCGTATTCACAGGTTCATCCATTATTAATATGCTCCAGCTTCCGGTCGACCTCAGCAGGCGTGCGCTTATACATGAATTACCGGGGTTATCATTCAGGGAATTCCTGGAATACGATCAGAATATTGTATTCAACACCTGTACCCTCGAACAAATCATTAAAGACCATCAGTCCTTAGCCTCTAAAGTATTAGAGAAAGTACAGCCTGTTATGCTGTTCAACGCCTATCTTTCAAACGGTTATTATCCCTTCTATAAAGAGAACCGGGCTTCTTATCCGACACGACTGCTGCAGGTAATCAGGCTGGTAATAGACTACGACCTGGCATTTATTGAAAATATAGACCACCAGAATATACGAAAAGTGTTCCAGTTACTTGGTATCCTTTCTGAACATGTGCCCTTTACCCCCAATATCAATGATCTGAGTAAGAAACTCGCCATGGGGCGTAACACTCTGGTTCAATACCTGCATTATCTTGAGAAAGCCCGGCTTATCAACAATATTTATGCCTCGGGTAAAGGGTTTGGAAAACTGGAAAAACCAGGAAAGATCCTTCTTGAAAACACCAATTTGTTTGAAGCATTATCCGTAATAAACCCTGATAAAGGGAGTGTAAGGGAATCTTTCTTTGCCAGCCAACTGAAAAATTCAGGATATAATATAGAATTACCGGCAAAAGGGGACTTTCTCATCAACCATCAGTATACCTTCGAAGTAGGGG
>DALYUO010000010.1:14983-19807 GCA_031981225.1 Pararcticibacter sp. | reverse complement strand
AGATTGCCGGCATCCCCGATTCATACATCGCCTCAGCTGATATAGAACTGGGCGTTAAAAATAAAATCCCTTTGTGGCTGTTCGGTTTTCTCTATTGAGGGCTCCTTAATCGGAATGGCTATTGGCAGAGCGTATAAGCACGAATGAGATGATCAGTATAGTTTTTTGGTAATCCTTAATTAATAATGGCATAACATGCTAAAAGTACTGTTGCGCCACCAAGAAACACATTATGAAGATACTTTTATCAGTTTTAATCGGCCTTTCTGTCGGTTCCCTGGCTTCTGCACAAACGAAAGCGAAGGGGTACGTTTTTGAAGATGTAAACAAAAACGGCAAAAAGGAGTCCAAAGAAAAAGGCATCGCGGGAGTCGCGGTAAGTAATGGAGTAAATGTCGTACAAACGAATAGTAAGGGATTTTATGAACTCCCCGTAAGTAACGACAATATTCTTTTTGTAATCAAGCCGAAAAATTATCAGGTGGCCGTAAATGAGCTGAATCAGCCAGCTTATTACTATATCCATAAACCTCTTGGATCACCGGCTGATTTTAAATATAAAGGATCAGGACCAACCGGGAAATTGCCCGCGTCCGTTGATTTTGCTTTAGTTCCTGCCAATGAGCCCACAACCTTCACTTCATTGATTTTCGGCGATCCGCAACCGTACACCCCGGAGGAGGTTGATTACTTCTCTAAAGGCATCGTTTCAGAATTAAAAGGGATAAAAAACATCGGTTTTGGTTTAAGCCTTGGTGACCTGGTGGGTGATAACTTGTCGTTGCATAGTCCTTACATTAAAGCAGTGAGCGAAGTTGGCGTTCCATGGTACAACGTGATCGGTAACCATGATATGAATTATGATGCCAAAACGGATTCATTATCAGACGAAACTTTTGAGAAGAATTTTGGCCCTGCAAACTATGCTTTTAACTATGGCAATGCGCATTTTATCGTCCTTGACGACATCATCTATCCAGATCCGCGTGATGGAAAGGGCTACTGGGGCGGATTTAGGAAAGACCAGCTGGACTTCGTTGAAAATGACCTGAAGTATGTAGATAAAGATAAACTGATCGTGCTGGCTTTCCATATTCCTTTGTTAATTGAAGAAGAAGACGGCCCTTTCAGAAAAGAAGACAGACAGCGTTTGTTTAACATCTTAAAAGACTATCCTAACACTTTATCAATGTCGGCACACACTCATTTGCAGAGACATAACTTTTACGGTAAGGAAGACGGCTGGCTGCAGGAGAAACCGCATCATGAATACAACGCGGGAACAACTTCGGGCGACTGGTACTCCGGCGAGTTCAACGAGCAGGGGGTTCCCTCTTCAACCATGAGAGATGGTACGCCTAAGGGTTATGCTTTCTTAACGATCGACAACAATAAGTATAAGATAGATTATAAAGTAGCCGGAAAACCTAAAGAATACCAGATCGGGATATTCAGCCCTAAAGTTGTTGCGGGCGGAAGAAACACCAGTGCGCAGATCTTTGCCAACTTTTTTATGGGAGCAAAGGGCGATTTAGTTGAATATCGTATTGATAACCAGAAATGGGCGCCCATGACTTATGTTTTAAATGCCGATCCCTCGTATATGACAAAACTATATAAGTGGGATCTATCTGACCAGTTAATGCGTGGCCGCAGGCCATCTACCGGAGTGGAGAGTACCCACCTGTGGAGCGGCGATATCCCGGCGCGTAAGCTCAAAGCGGGTTCGCACACAATCCAGGTGAGGGCGACTGACATGTTTGGGAACGTATTTACGCAGGAACAATCTTTCAATATAGAAGAACCGGCGAAATAAATAAAGAGACCTAATCTCCACTTAATTTCATTACAATGAAACCATCATGTGCGCATCACACAAACCGAAATGAATAGAAGCTTGGTGCACATGATAGCTTCATTGCCATTAAAAAACAAATTATTCTAATGAAAAATCAACAAAAGTATGTTGACAGGCATCGTATTGCCTTGTTCCTGATATGCTTCGGTGCGCTTTGTCTTTCATCCTGTAAGTCGAAAGATGAAAGTCCGCAAAAGAATCATGATGCATCAAAGCCTGTCGTCCTTACGTCTTTCTACCCCCAGGAAGGCGGGGCCAGAGATAAGATCTTACTGGATGGTGAGAACTTCGGCACTGATCCTGGTAAAATAAAGGTTTACTTCAATAATGCGAAAGCTTCTGTTATCTCATCGAGCGGCGACCGGATTTATGCCATCGTGCCTCGTCTCCCGGGCGCCAATCCGCGCATCTCGGTAGTGGTAGGAGAAGACTCGGTTACTTATAATGACTCCTTCGTTTATCACACGCAGGCTCAGGTGAGTACTGTTACAGGCAATGGTAAAATGAACTTTAAGCCAGGTACACTTTCTGAGGCGGAGGTCTATGGTAAATACCTGGAGCTCGACGCCGAAGGCAATATATTTATGTCATGGCGTGACGGTGGCGACCCTGCGACGTTTGGTGTAGCGAGAATCAATGAGCAGCAAAACATCGTCACCCCATTGATCGAGTCGGAAGCCACAGGCCGGATACTATTCGCTAACGGGCTTACTGTAGACCGCAAGACCGGGATGCTTACTGCGGCTCACGAGTCGACAAAAGAGGTTATCTTTACTTTTGATCCCCGCGAAGCATGGTATCCACGACAACGTAATGTTAAATTCTCTGCCGCTGATCTAAGCTCGATCGTAGATGCAGACCGCTACAAGAACTTCATTACTTTTTGTCCGTACGACGGTCATCTTTACACGAGGTACCGGGATGGAAGAGTTGCAAAAATCAATCCTGAAACCATGGAGGCTAAAATCGTTTACAAGGGCCCTTATGGATCTCAATATGGTCAGGCTATCAATCCGGCAAAGCCGTGGCTTTTGTACATCACCCTGCATTCCAACGCGAATCCTACAGAATTCAGACAAGGTATCTCTGTTTTAGACCTTCGCGACCCTAACGGATCCGGTGGTTTTAAAAGGCTTAATGCACCTGGCGGAAGTGGATTCCGCGACGGACCTTTGGCTGATGCCTTGTTCAACTATCCGAAAGACATCAAGTTTGATAATGATGGAAATATGTTTGTTGCCGATTATGGCAACCACTGTATCCGCATGGTATCTGCCGATAACATCGTAACAACCGTGGCAGGCCAGCCGGGCAAGCCAGGCTACAAAGACGGCGGTCCAGTTGAATCGCTCTTCAACCAACCCTGGGGAGTGGCGGTCAATGAGCAGGGTGATATCTATATCGCCGACTGGAGTAATGCCCGAATACGTAAACTAGTAATTGAATAATAAATTTATTTATCTGAAATGAAGTTCATTTGGATTATGTGCATGCTGTTGTTGTGCCTGTCGGCCCGGACAACATTTGCGCAGCAAGGAAAAGAGTTAACAATATCTGGTACCGTTGTGGATAAGGAAAATAAACCTGTTCCCGGTGTATCTGTGTATATAAAAGACAAACCGGCTATTGGCACATCCACCACCGGTGAAGGAAAATTCAGCATCAAAGCTATCTATGGAGATAAGGTTGTATTCAGGTCCGTTGGTTATAACGCGGCTGAGCACCTTGCTATCGAATCAAATAGCAGTTTAAAGATCACGCTTGCAGAAAATTCAACAACCATTGATGAGGTGATCATTGTCGGGCTCGGTAATACCCAGCGGAAAATAAGCTCCGTTGGTGCTATTACCACTGTAAATGTCAAAGACCTTCAGTCGCCATCGCCGTCGATTGCCAATCTGCTGGGCGGAAGGGCTGCGGGTGTAATCTCAAGGTTAGGCAGCGGCGAACCGGGTAAGAACATCTCTGAGTTCTGGGTACGCGGTATCGGCACCTTTGGCGCAAACAACAGCGCTCTCGTACTTATTGATGGTTTAGAGGGCGACCTCAACACGATCGACCCGGCCGATGTGCAGGGCTTTTCCATCCTGAAGGATGCGTCGGCTACCGCTGTATATGGCGTTAGAGGAGCAAACGGGGTTATTTTAGTAACAACAAAGCGCGGACAGGTGAATCGCATTCAGATCACTGCGCGGGCTAATACCACTTTATCCCGTCTCAATCGCTTGCCTGAATACCTCCGGGCCTATGATTACGCACAACTGGCGAATGAGGCGACCATGGTCAGGGGGCAGAGTCCGCTCTACAATCAGACGGAGATGGGTATCATCCGTGATGGTTTGGATCAGGATATGTATCCGGACGTTGACTGGCAGGATGAAATTCTGAATAAAACCTCCTGGCGCCGAAGCTATTATATGAGTGCGCGCGGAGGATCTGAGGTAGCGCGCTACTTTCTTAGCCTGGGCGGCAAAGGCGAAAGTGCTGCGTACAAGGTCGATAAGAATAGTATATACAGTTCTAACGTGGGGTTCGATACGTATAACTACAGGATGAACCTGGACGTAAACCTGACCAGCAGCACCAAGGTTTTCCTGGGGGCGGACGGATTTCTGTCAAAACTGGATCAACCTGGATTAGCGAATACCGACTATATATGGGGCGCACAGTCGCGCCTTACCCCTTTGGCTGTTCCTACACGGTATTCGAATGGTATGCTCCCGGGCCTGGGTGGCGAAGACCGCTCATCACCCTACGTGATGATCAACCGTACGGGCCGGGCAACAGATCAGGTCTTTAAAGGAAAAACTACCTTAGCCATCAACCAGGACTTATCGAAAGTATTGGACGGCCTTAAGTTTAGGGTTCAGGGTGCTTACGATGTGCATAGTTACTTTGAGGAGCGCAGGAAAGTACAGCCGGCACTTTACAGAGCTCTGGGCCGAACCTACAACGGTTCTCTGGTG
>DALYUO010000010.1:0-14973 GCA_031981225.1 Pararcticibacter sp. | reverse complement strand
TGCTGGAGACGGTGCAGGAGCAAAAGGCGCTTTACAGCAAGACTACACGTCAATACCGCAAGTACTTTTTAGAATCGGTTGTTAACTATGATCAGGTTTTCGGTACCGATCACCGTACATCGGCATTAGTGTATTATTATATGAGCGATGCCAAGGATACCAAGGATGCGACCAGTAATCTCGAGTCCATCCCGCTACGGTATCAGGGAATATCCAGCAGGCTTACGTATGGTTTCCGTGACACCTATCTGCTCGACGTCAATTTTGGCTATACCGGTTCAGAAAATTTTCAGCCTGGCAGGCAGTACGGCTTTTTCCCATCTGTAGCCCTGGGCTGGGTACCTACCAGTTATAAGTTTGTAAGCGAGGCAGCTCCCTGGCTGGATTACCTGAAGATAAGAGCTTCCTATGGTACGGTGGGCAACGACCGGATCTCGGACATTCGTTTCCCCTACCTCACTAAAGTGAATCAGGAGAAAAAAGACGTATGGGGGATCCCTGATATCGAAACAATCCGTGAGACCCGGATTGGCGCCGATAATCTGGCCTGGGAAAAAGCGATTAAATCCAATATAGGGATTGAAGGTAAGCTTTTTAACAATAAGGTCGATTTCGTGGTCGACGTGTTCAAAGACCAGCGTAATGGCATTTTCCAACCACGTGTACAGGTACCGGAGTACGTAGGTGTGGTTTCCAACCCCTTCGCTAACGTTGGGCGGATGAAAAGCTCAGGAGTTGACGGTAACATAAGCTATTCTGCCAACATTACTGATCACATGGGATTTACCTTAAGAGGTAACTATACGTACTCGAAAAACGTGGTGCAGAACTGGGAGCAAGCCTATCTGGAGTATCCATATCTTGAGTTCAACGGTTTCCCTTACAATTCGATACGGGGTTATCAGTCCCTGGGATTGTTTAAAGACGCCGATGATATTAAATACAGCCCGAAGCAGACTTTTGGTGACGTGCTGCCAGGTGACATCAAGTATAAGGATGTGAACGGAGACGGGACAATCGATAAACTGGATATGGTTCCTCTAACGCATAGCAATTACCCCTTATCGATGTTCGGATTTGGCGGGGAATTCCGTTATAAAAAGCTCACAGTAGGAGTTTTGTTTAAGGGAACCGGAAAAACATCCTTCTTTTATGTGGGCCAGGAGATGAAGGTGGATGACGAAAAGAAACCTAACGGAATGGGATATATGCCCTTCTTTGAAGGTAATTTAGGTAATGTGCTCACATTGGCTGCCGACCCGAAAAACCGCTGGATCCCTATGAGCTACGCAGTGGCGAATGGAATGGACCCTGCACTGGCAGAAAACCCCAATGCCCGCTTCCCTCGTTTACAATACGGGAATAATGCCAATAACAGCCAGGTATCAACATTCTGGCAGGGAGATGCGCGCTATGTGCGGCTGGAAGAAGTTACGCTGAACTACAACATCAAGCCATCGTTTCTCAAAAGGATCGGAGTTTCGTCAATGGACCTCCAGTTCGTGGGCAGTAATCTGTATATCTGGGATAAGGTCAAAATCTTTGATCCCGAACAGGCTGCATGGAATGGCCGTAAATACCCAATACCGTCCACCTATTCCTTTCAGGTGTACGTGAACTTCTAATGCGATTATAATTTAAGGCATGAAAACGTCAATCAAAAGAATAGCAAGCGTAGCCGTCATCATCCAGATGATCGTAATGGTATCGTCTTGCAAAAAGGATTATCTCAATATCAGCGACTACTTCGATGATGAATTTAACATCGACTCAGCATTTTCCAATCCACAGAACATCGAAGCATATATGTGGGGTGCAGCGGCAATGTTTCCTGACGAGTCGAACACCATCCGTTTCGGTTATACGCCTGGCCCCATGGCTACTGATGAAGGCCTGAACGGACTTACCGGAGGCGGTGCGAGCAATGTTTATTATGGAATGGATTTCGCCACAGGACGCATCTCTCCGGACTTCTTTGGGGATAGTAATCCGAATTTAAATCAATGGGGCAACTATTATAAGATCATCCGGAAATGTAACAGTATCCTGCAGAACCTCGACCGGCCCAGGGGCTTCACAAACGCGGATCGCCTGCGTATTGAAGGTTACACGCGATTTATCCGGGCCTATGCTTACTATAATATCCTTGTAGATTATGGACCGGCAATCCTGCTTGGCGACGAAGTAGTCAACACGAACGAACCAATCGAGTATTATGATCGTACGAGGGGTACTTATGACGAAACGATGGAGTATACCTGCGGTGAGTTCGAGAAGGCGGCGACGCTTCTACCAAAGGAATCGTCTCTGCTGGACTTTGGCCGGCCTACAAAGGGCGCCGCATTCGCTTTAATCACTCGTTTACGCCTGATCCACGCAAGTCCCTTGTTTAACGGTGGCCCGGCTGCCAGTTCGTATTTTGGTAACTGGAAACGTAAGACTGATAACGTGAATTACGTTTCGCAGCAGTATGATGAGTCGAGGTGGGCTGTTGCTGCTGCCGCTGCGAAGCGTGTGATAGATATGGGTCAATACAGATTGTACACTGTAGTGAGCGACGACAAAACACCTTCACTTCCTCAAGGCGTTACTTCCGATCCCAACTTTTATAGTGGTTATCCCAATGGAGCAGCTGGTATCGATCCGCTAAGGTCGTATTCAGATATATTTACGGGCGAAGCGGTGGCGGCAATCAACAAGGAACTAATCTGGGGCAGAAATACAGATTACCTGGAAAAAACCATTAGCCAGGGTTCTATGCCCCCTTCGTTAGGCGGCTGGGGCCGTTTCTGCGTCACGCAGAAAGTAGTTGATGCTTACCTTATGGACGACGGCCGGACCAAAGAAGAGGCTTCCGCCGATGGCTACTATTCAGAAAACGGCTTCACCGAAAAACCCCGGAACTTTTCGGGTTATCCGCTCAATTCTGGTGTATATAAGATGTACGCTAATCGTGAAATGCGCTTTTACGCCTCCATTGGCTTCAACGAAGCAATCTGGCAGGCACTATCAAGCACCTCGGTGAATAATCATACGGCCAAATATTATTACCAGGATGCCGACGGTCGTGGCGGAGTGACAGCTACGTCGCCCAACTACCCCATCACGGGCTACGTGATAAAAAAATACAATCACCCGATGGACGCGTTTCAGGGTACCGGTGCGCGCCATATCAAAAAAGCGTATTCCATCATTCGCTATGCGGAGATCCTTCTATCCTATGCGGAGGCGCTTAATAATTTAACTGGCAGCCATACAGTAAAGCTGGGAGACCAGGAATATACCGTATCGCGCGATGTTGAACAGGTGAAAGCTGCTTTTAATCTCGTACGGTACCGCGCAGGGTTACCCGGTCTGAGCTCCGCCCAGCTAAGCAGTGCCCCCGAAGTGCAAAAACAGATTGTACGCGAACGCATGGTTGAATTTCTGTGGGAAAACAGACGTTTCTATGATGTTCGCCGCTGGGGTATCTACGAAGAAACGGAACGTGAACCTATCCGCGGTATGAACCCGGACGGCTCTACCAAAGAAACGTACTACCAGCGTGTCATCCCGGGTACATCCTCGTTCATGACCCGTATAGTGAACAAAAAGCTGGTATTTATGCCGATACCCCGCGTAGAGCTGAGAAGACTGCCATCTGTAGATCAAAATCCAGGTTACTAGGTTAAATGAAAAAGAATAAGATGAAACGAAGTTATATACTGATGCTGGCAGCCGCTGCGGCGCTCACATCGTGCAAAGACAACGAAGTGTTTGAACAAGAGATGTACAAAAACGAAGTTGCTTTGATCAGCAGCAGCTATTACAATACATTTGAGGAAATCGTTCCGCTGACAGGTGCGGAGGTGACAGGCTATATCGCGGCTTCTGCAGGCGGCACACACGCGCCTGCTAAGGACATGATTATCCAGCTGGAGGAAGATGACGAACAATTTAACATCTACAATAGGGCTCTTTTCGATGCGGATGAACGATTGTACGCGAAACTGTTGCCCAAAAGCCGGTACAAGATTGAGGACTATAAAATTGTTATCAAGGCCGGAGAACGTACAGGACGTACCATGGTTAAATTGGATCCGGATGGTTTATCGCCAGACTCGACGTATTTTATTGAGCTAAAAGCTACAGACGTGTCTGGAGTTGACATAAATCCGAAGAAAAATTCAATCCTCTACCAGGTCCTTATAAAAAACGACTATGCCTCACAGGCAGACGATGCTTTTTACGCGATGACAGGACTGGTCGATGAAAGAATTACAGCAGGCAACAAGAAGCTGTTCCCCTTAACCAGCAACAGTGTACGGGTGATCGCAGGAACGGAGTCTTTTGAAAGCAATGTAAGTCACATCAACAAGACCTCCATTATATTAGAAGTCGGTGCTGATAATAAGGTCACAATTAAGCCTTACAAAGACATCGAGGTGCGGCAGATTGATGGCGATACAAGATACCCCAACATCTTTCGTGTCGAAGAATCCTTCGGCCGGAAGTTCAATGTATTCTTAATATCGTATGAATATAAACTCAACGGATCAACGCATATTATGCAGGAAGAGCTCCGTATTCAGGTGAACCAGTAGCAGTTTAAACTGTTCGGCTCACAAAGAGCTAAGAAGGTTCCCCTTCTTAGCTCTTTGTGAGCTTGCATTTAGTCCTCCGTTTCCTGGCGCGTGCTTACAGATGAAGAGGGTATCAATGGACGGAAATAAGCGGTTCCTGACGATTATCCCAGAAGAATAACAGATAAATTGAATCTCCTGTCACCTTATAAAACAGGGAACGCTGTTTGGTAATTAGACCGACGCGAATATCAGGGCCTATTGTGGAAGCCCTGAACATTAAGGGTTGCTCTGCAATAAGACTAATTGTACTTTCGGCTTTGACGACAAATTTATTCGCGGCCTTTACTCCAAATTTTTGAGAGACAAAGGCATGCACAGAATGAAGAGTCTCTTTTGCACGGGGCGTATAAAATACTGCTAAACTCATTCTTCGTTAAGCATATCCCGGATTCCGGTATATATGGTCAACTGTCCGTTTTCTGCTTGCTTTGCTGACTCCTTCACGCCATGGGCAACATGTTCCGGATATACATTACTTCTCTCTTCAAAAACAACCTTCATTGCTTTCATTACAGCTTTAATGGCCGAAAGCTGCTCTTTGTTTTCAGGATAAACGATCAGTGTGTCCATACACAAAAATATCAAATATTGTGCAGAAATTTAATGAAATATCCTTTTATAGCTTTCTATCTCTGTTTAAGATTTATATTGACAAAAACTGCAGGTGTTTCATCACTGCCTTAATCTCTGCGTAAGTATAGTCATCTCCCAGTGCGAGCTTTGCTTCTGTTAAGGACTCAGGTTTTACAGTCGCCAGGTATTCTGCAATAGCATCCGATTTTTCTTTTGAGACGAACTGAGAAACATCCAGTTCTCCTGTGGCAATGAACTCCGTAAGATGTCCTTCAATCTCTTCTTTCTATTATCGCATTTTCTTCCTGCGCCCGTTCTATCCCTTTTTTATCACAATAGGTGTCAATTATGGAGAGAATTTCCTTGCCGTAGTGCTGGATCTTGCTTTTACCAAGTCCTTTCACCTTTTCCAGTTCTTTTAAAGAGCGGGGCAAGAGGCTGACCAGCTCAAGCAGAGTCTTCTGCGGTAATATGATGTATACAGGAGCGTGGTTCTCTGCAGCCAGATCGTTACGCCATTTCCACAGTGCTTCATAAAGACCGGCATGAGGAACATTCACGGCGGGAGTCCTCGCAGAAGCAGCCTTTGTTTTGACGGGCCAGGAAGTAAAGTCTATCTCTGCGTTGGCCCTGGTTTTCACGTACTCCAGTGTATTGAAGCCGTTCCCGCAGCTTTTCATCACAGTCAGCTTCACAAATACCTCTTTCTTCAATCGTTGTAATGCTTCGGTTACTGTTTTCTTCACTGCTTTATTATCGGTTTCCACAGTGCTTTTTTGCAGATTATCGTAAAGCAATTCCTGCATTTTCCCGGAAAACCAGGACGCAGCTTTTTTGACACGCTCCTGCAACACGTCGTTTGTTTCGGGTACGCCATCCTGTGTGAGCAAGCGGCTCAGCTGATTTTTAAAGTGACCGGCGACAGTGTAAATATGGGTTTCGGCAAGATCTTTAATTCCGTTCAACGTATCCGTTAGTCCCGGCGCAATCACCCGGTCATTATCTTCCGCAACTTTCCTGCATCTAAAGAAAGAAGTCCTCACTTCTGTGAAATCAAACAGCTCCAGCAACAGGGACTGCTGGAAGGCGATTTTTGCTTTTTCAAGATGCTGCTCGCAGGGGATATCGCCGTTGGCGTTCTTTGTAAAATCGGATACTGTTCTGTCGGTCCTGATGCTGTTCTGTCCGATGGGTGAGCTAAGCACCATTCCTTCAAAACTTTTACACCGGCTTAAGGCCACATATACCTGTCCGTGCGCAAAGGCGGCGTTTGCATCGATGATGGCGCGTTCAAATGTTAAACCCTGGCTTTTATGAATAGTGATCGCCCAGGCAAGCTTCAGCGGATATTGCGTAAAAGCACCGATCACCTTCTCCTCCACTTCTTTAGTATCGGGATTCAGCTCGTATTTCATATTCTGCCATTCGACCTTTTTTACTTCGATCTCCTGCGTGTCGACCGGGCACTTTACGAAAATACTATCCCGGTCGAATTTCACAATCTTCCCTATCTTCCCGTTGTAATAGAGGCGATCGCGCGACTGATCATTCTTTACAAACATCACCTGCGCTCCCTCTTTTAGTTCAAGTTCGACATCTGTGGGATAAGCGTACTCCGGAAAATCATCTTTGACCTCTGCAGAAAACCGGTATGTTCTACTGTTGATTTCTGATAGTTTCGAACGGTTAAGATTCGTTGCTGAATTATTGTGGGTGGTTAAGGTAATGTAGTTTTCGTGTTCCTGAGGCTTAAATCCCGGGATATAACGCTGGTTTAGGGACTCCAGCAATTCTTTATCGGTTTTATTTTCGCGGATTCGGTTCAGCAGATCTATGAAGTGAGTGTCGGATTGCCGGTAAATATGCGTGAGCTCTATACATACCGGCGAGCTTTGCTGATAAGCCTTACTGCTGAAAAAATACAAATCGGTGTAAAAGCGCTTCAGGATTTTCCAATCATCATCTTTTACCACCGGCGAAAGCTGATGGAGGTCGCCGATCATCAAGAGCTGGATACCACCAAAAGGCCTGGCGGGATTTTTATAGCGCCTCAGGGTATCGTCGATACCGTCAAGCGTGTCGGCCCTCACCATGCTGATCTCGTCTATAACCAAAAGATCGAGGCTTCTGATCAGGTTTATCTTATCTTTGCTGAACCGCTTACTGTAAGGCTGTTTGCCATCCCTGGAAGGATCTTCGGGCACCCAGGGGCCGAAAGGCATCTGAAAAAACGAGTGAATGGTTACCCCTCCGGCATTAATAGCGGCGACACCCGTGGGCGCCACAACGGCCATTCTTTTGGAGGAAGTTTTCTTCAGATTGTGAAGAAACGTGGTTTTGCCTGTTCCGGCTTTGCCGGTGAGGAAAATGCTTTTATCTGTATGCTGAATAAAATCTAAGGCGAGCTTTACCTGCGTATTACCATCCATTATACCATTGACCATCTGTAATACGGGGCAAGTTAGCCATTAAGGAAACAAGCGGCAATAAAAAACGCAAAAGGGAGATAAAGGCTATCATAACCAGTTCGAGGGCGACTGGCAGCTCATCAATGACAGGGATCTAATTAAGCGATTGAACAAACTCACTGAACCGCAATATCTTTCCACTATTAGTCTTGTTAAATAGCAGGTGTTCAAAATCCCTTTGCTTTTTTGTTAAATCTACCGTTTCAAGAAGTTTTCCTGCAGCTTCTCTAAATTCCTTAAGACCGGCGATTCCACACCGTTCCATCAGGAAATCATAGTCGGGTTTAGCCCGGGCTAAAAGGAACATCAGGTCATAAAAATCGCGCCCTTTTGCACGGGACAGCATCGCTGCGATTTTCATGCTGCACAATACACCATCAGACGGAACCGGGAAGGGAAAGAAAAAACCGCACCCTTTAATATCTGCAAGAACGGGGTCGTAGCTAACCCCTTGATCCTGGCTTTCTATTTTAATGAGAAATCGTTCGTCTTTATGTCCACTCAAACGCAGGTCGAATAATAGCTCAGGAAAATGAATGTTACGCCGGAACGCCGTCAGCCTCGGATTATCCTTATCCCTCGTTTCGACCCGAAGTCCGGAACGTTCAAGATGCCGTCTGTCATTTCTATAAAATCTTCTTTGGAAAACCCCTTGCAATCAAAATCCAGATCCTCACTAAAGCGGTCTATTCCTTTTACCAGACGTAAACAGGTACCGCCTATAAAGGTAATCTGCTGAATATAGGGAGAGGAAGAAAGATAATCCATTACCATCAGTTGCAGATACTCCTTCAATATATGTTTGTCAAAAATTGAATTTCCGCGTATATGGGTTGGAAAATAATGCTTTATCTGTTCAATCTGTATCATAGACCGTATATATTTAATAGTATTTTCACACGTTTTTCAAGCGATTTATTGTTAAACCGCGAGGTATATTCCAGAAAAAGTTCAACTTGCAAATCATCGTTCATATAATATTCATCCAGCCTCAATTCTTCGAGTTCCCTTTCGTTATCATAGAACGGGTAAAGATATAGCAAATCAAGTAAGGCTTTTTCGGGCTTTGCGAATTGTAACGTCCTGTCCCCGGACATGGGTTTCAATTCGTACCCGAACATTAGATCTTCTTTTACATTACCGTAAGAATATTCTCCAAAATCATTTGTAAAAGAGATTGTTTTGAGCGAGGTGACACTGGTTATCTGCACCACTGCTTCAGGGATCATTCCATAGAATGATAAAGCTGTATGAAGACTTATGTAGGAGGGCTTGTAAATCCGGTTTGCAATATACATCGAATAATCAGGCTTACTTTTGTATTCGGGAAAAGCATAATAGCCCTGTCTTAACTTCACAAGATAACCCTTCTTTACCCAGCGGGTTAGGTTGTTCCTGTCAAAATCTGGTTGCCATGCCAACACTTGATAAATGCTAAAGCAAGCCAATTCAAACATCCTTTCCTTAAATGTCAAGAAATTCATTCCATTATTTCTATTATTCAGCAAATATAATGAATAATGGAAACAAACTGCAGTGGCAGGTTCAAAAGCAGGAAGGTGAGGGTAGCGCTGTCTTTGGATTTTGCTACCTATCGCCATAATGCCCCTTAGCGGAGATCACAGTAACGATTACTTCCAAATCATTAATTTTATAGATGAGCCTATCTTTTGAATTGATACGCCTTGACCAAAACCCCCGAAAGCATTTTTTTCTATGTCTACAGAATATCTGCCCATATGTTTTTTGTATCCTTAATCCTTGTTACATTGCCCTTATCAGCAGATTTATTGGCATCCTGAATTCGCTTTACAAATACAGGATCGTAAGGACTTTCAGATACTTTGGTTTCAAAATCCATCTTCAGGGCTTTAGCAAACGCTTTTACAGCAGCTAATTGTTCCTTATTTTTGGGATGAATAAGTATTGTTTCCATAATACAAATTTATTGAATCTACAGGCACAATCAAAATCCAGGCAACCGCTTTATCGTATAATGAGATGGATTACAATCACAATATCTGTTCCAGTTTCACAAATCGGATTCTGCAGCCTTCGATGCACATCATTGGTTTTGCCGGGCTCATGATAAGCGTGCCTAGATGCACCGAAAGTACTTTTCCATTATAGGATGCTTTTCCAGCAAATTGTTGTAAGCATTTTGATGAATAGCCAATACTTCTGCATTCTCTACGGCCTGAATGTAAAACCCCGTCGGCGTTTGGTTTAGATAAGAGAATGTTTCGGTCATCCACCAGTTTTCAATAGCAAATTCAGTGGTTTGCTCAACGCCTTTTTCGTTGATGAAAAATTTCCGTAGGATGCCTTTCAATACAAAATAGTTTACTTTACAAACCTGCCCTTCATTCAGCAGATTCTCCTTCTTTTTAAAAGTTTGAGCCTGAAAATATTTTATTATATCAGCAAACTCTTCGTCGCTGATGTTTATAAACTTATTTATCTGGGTTTTGAGCATTATTAAATTATCCTGGTATACGTTTTTCATGTATAGCGTAAGCTCTCTTTCAAACCTACATAAATTTCCTTTACGAATGCAGATCAATTACGCCGGAAGTCCGGAGCCCATGTGTATAGTCATTTTAATGTCGAATCGCAGATAAAAAGAACCAGAACTTGTTTTTAAGCGTTATAAGTATAGATTTGTAAACATGGGACCACGAACATTTAAATACTTTCGGAATACTGCGGACGGCGCTGCCCGTACTGCCGCAATGTTCTGTTTGATGTGTCCTTCCCATTTCAAATTGAGTTACTTCTTCTTAAAAAGCAATAAAGCCTTTATTCATTAAACCCAACTTGGTTCTCAAGTTGGGCGGTTGTTTAGCTAAGCGCTGAATATTCAAAGTTTTATCAAATTTAATATCTAAAAACTAAGGTTATGAAAATTATATGTCCGGAGCATAACGGTATTCTCCGTTTGCCAGTGAATTATTTTAACGAAAGCGATGTTGTTTTGAACATTGTAGTAGAGTGTCCTGTATGCGATGATGAAGTGCTGATTGACGGCGTTTTCGACTTTGACGCTAAAGGCATGGGGCGTTTACAGGAGATGGAAGAGTTCGCATAGTTGTTCACTTAATTTGTTTATCATGGAAGTTACTGAAATAGTTTTATCAAAAGGGATTTATCACCTTATAAAGGATCACTTAAAGAAGGACAAAAAGCTTACTGATCTTAACCGGGAGCAACTTACAAGGGAGCTGAAATCGGCAACAGTGGTACCGGCTAAGAGCTTTCCTAAGAATGTAGTTGCGATTAACACTAAAGTGAAGGTTAGAGATACTGACACTAAAGAAGAACTCGTTTTTGAACTCGTGGCTCCCCACGAGGCTAAGATCAAAAACAACAAACTTTCAGTCCTCTCCTCTCTAGGTCTGGCTCTCATTGGTTATAACACCGGCGACGAGGTGCGCTGGGAAATGGAGGATGGTATCAAAAGATACCGGATTGAAGATGTTGAACCTGCTTAATTAAAAACGCGATGAGGCTGCCTGTGGAGGCAGCCTCTGCTTGTATTAATTAAACAGCTATTAAGGTGATTTTTTGGTCGCATTTCAGTACACGTCCTGATGTGTTCCTATGTCAAGCAACAGGATATATTCATTCCCGGGATCAACGGGATCTTTCTCAATAGTAAAAACAATCCGGCAATCATACCCACACGAGCAAGCAAAATATAAAGCTAATTTCCTTTCCAAAGGTAGGTCAGGCTAAAGTGTTTAATCTGTCTATTGTTTCATCAACAGTAAGAGGCTTCGTTTTGCCGAGGTGATAATCTTTTATGGACTTTTTAGCAGCTCTAGCCATATCATTGCGTCGCGCCTCTATTTGGCGCTTCTGTAAGATTTCCAACAACATTTCTCTGGAATTGTAATCCAGTTGCATGATCTCTTGTAATGTTGAATCTATCGTTGCCATCGCCAGATATTTTTATTATACAAATATAGCCAATTCAAAACTAAAGCCAAACCAGCCCAATCTGAGAAATCCCTCCAGTGATCCTCATGACAGCTCAAAGCTCATCCAATGTATGCGAACTCTTACAAAGATTGAGACACATATGCAAAATGTTGATACAAAAACGCAAACAGGCGGATTGCCGATCGCTTAATTTTACAGTTCCTAATATTCGAAAAAAACAATCTGATAATCACACACAAAAGATGAACAAACGCACCAAATTGAAGTTCCTGAGTTTGCTGGCCTTTTTTTATGTAACCGGCCAGGTTCAAGCGCAGGACAGAAAGGCTCCATCCTACCCTTTAATCACGCACAACCCTAATTTCAGCATATGGTCTGGTACCGACCAGCTCAATGCATCTACTACCACCCACTGGACGGGTGCGGATCACTCACTTGTGGGCCTGATTAATGTAGATGGGAATATTTATCGCTTCCTTGGAAAGGAAGAGGCAAACTATAAAACCGTTTTAGGTACCACCGACGAAAAGTCCTATTCAGTAAAGTATACCGAAACGGCTCCTGAAGGTGACTGGATGTCGGCTTCATATACCGATGGTAACTGGAAATCGGGACAGGCGCCTATTGGCGATGATGCAAAGCAGGTGAAGACGCTTTGGAAATCTAACGATATCTGGGTTAGGAGAACTTTCAGCATTGCAAACCCGGCGGGAACCAATGAATTGATGTTAAAGATTAACCACGATGATAACATCGAAGTATATCTGAATGGCAAAAAGGTATATCAAAAAGAGGGCTGGACCAACACTTTTCAATACGTGCATCTCAACAAAAGCGACCTGAAAGCCGGCGAGAATGTAATTGCCATTCATTTGGGGAACTCAGCTGGCGGCAGATTCCTCGACTTTGGTTTGGTTGACAAACTGAAAGAAAAAGGAGCAGGAATCCAACTGGCTAAGCAGAAAAATGTTGAAGTGACGGCTACACAGACGATCTATGATTTTACCTGTGGCAATGTGGATCTTAAAGTGACCTTTACTTCGCCCCTGCTTATGGACGATCTGGGACTGCTGGCTCGTCCGGTTTCCTACGTTACATATAATGCGCGGGCCAACGATAAAAAAACTCACAGTGTAAAGGTTTTCCTGAGCGCTTCGTCGAACATCGCTGTATACAAACCTTCGCAGGAGGTTACCGCGAAAAAGTATTCAACCTCTGCATTGTCTGTGCTCAAAGCGGGTACAGTGGAGCAACCCCTGCTTCAAAAGGCCGCGGACGACATGCGCATCGACTGGGGTTACTTTTACGTAGCAGCGCCTAAATCAAGCGGCGCAGTACAGTTTATCACCAACAGCGGAGAGGCCGCTTCTGCTTTCAGAAGTGGTTCGTCAGCTTCTACCGTTACTACTGGGAGATCTCTCGCACTGAATACTGTTATTCCGTTTGGAACGGTTACATCAAAACCGGCAGAACGCTTTGTTGAGCTGGGCTACGATGAGATTTATTCTATACAGTATTTCAAGAGGAACCTAAGACCATGGTGGAACACTTCAGGCAAGGAGACTATTGAGAATCAGCTAAACGCTGCTGCTACCCAATACAAAGAGGTAATGCGGAAATGTGCGGCCTTTGATAAAGCTGTTTATGCAGATGCCCTGCAGTCGGGTGGCAAAGAGTATGCCCACCTGTGTTTACTTGCTTACCGCCAGAGTATCGCCGCTCATACTTTAGTTAAAAGTCCGGAAGGCGAAGTACTGTGGTTATCTAAAGAAAATAACAGCGGTGGTTTCATCAATACGGTTGACGTAACTTACCCTTCTGCTCCACTTTACCTGATCTATAATCCGGTGCTGCTGCAGGGGATGTTAAATGGGATCTTCTATTTCAGCGAAAGTGGTAAATATCCGCACCCATGGGCGGCACACGATCTGGGCACTTATCCCCTGGCTAACGGCCAGACGTATGGTGAGCCTATGCCGGTGGAGGAATCGGGTAATATGATCATCCTTACTGCTGCCATCGCCAAAGCGCAGGGCAATGCGAACTATGCTAAGAAACATTGGGCGACATTGACCACCTGGGCGGATTACCTTACCCGGGAAGGACTGGATCCTAAAACACAGCTGTGTACAGATGATTTTGCAGGTCACCTCGCAAGAAACGCGAACTTATCTGTTAAGGCTATCGTAGGAATCGCTTCTTATGCACAACTGGCAGAGTCGCTGGGCTATACTGAAACAGCTAAAAAATACAGGGCCATTGCTGAAAGTATGGTTCCTAAATGGATCGAAATGGCTGATGCCGGCGACCACTATGCCCTTACTTTTGATAATAAAAATACCTGGAGCCAGAAGTACAACCTGGTTTGGGATAAGGTATTGGATCTGAACTTGTTTCCTCAAAAGGTTTACAACACGGAAATCAGCTACTACCTGACTAAACAGAACAAATTCGGCTTACCGCTTGACAGCAGAAAGGCTTATACCAAAAACGACTGGATTCTGTGGACTGCCACTTTTGCTCCTACGCGTAGCGACTTTGAAGCTCTGGTGAAACCGGTTTACAGGCATTCTATCGAAACGGAATCTCGCGTGCCTTTGAACGATTTCTATGACTCGAATACCGGTATCCGCGATAACTTCAAAGCAAGAAGTGTTGTGGGCGGTTTCTATATGAAATTTTTCGCAGACAGAATGAAAAGCAAATATGTCAGTACGCAAAGCTCTTCAGCTCCGTCGAATTAAATAAAAACGGCAATTGTAAAAGGCCTTTTAATCTAGTGTTACGTTATACGTAATAAGTTGTACGTAATAAGTTATACGTAATAAGTTGTAAGTTTTCAAACATAAAGCACTGATAGTCTTTGTTATGAGAAAACAATAAGTCATGTTGCCTTTAACATACCACTAGAAAAGTCCTGAGAGTCGTAAGATTCTCAGGACTTTTTATTTAAGGGGATGGAAGGCTTTTTCGGATCGCCGACGGCCGCACCATAACTTGTCAAGTTGTCAAGCTTTACTTATCTTTGTAATGTCAGCTAATACAAATTATTGGCAGCCTGAAAACAATGAAAACAATGACAGTCGGAGAATTTAAGTCTAATTTCGCAGAAGTACTGGAACAGGTAAAAGCAGGGGTCGGTTTTGCTGTCACTTATGGAAGAAAAAAAGAAGTAGTTGGTTATTTTCTCCCGAAATCGCAGATTACTAAACCAAAACGTAAGCTGGGCATCATGGAAGGCAAAGCGAAGGCAACATTCAAAAAAGATTTTAAAATGTCGGAAGAGGAGTTGTTAGGATGAGTTTTCTTCGGATCAAGCAAAAAAGTTGGGGACTAAGCATAGATTTTAGATAGTCTGTACATGA
>DALYUO010000009.1:39112-53374 GCA_031981225.1 Pararcticibacter sp. | reverse complement strand
AGCGTGCGAGAGTGGCCTTGATCTGGTCTTGTATTTCCTTTTCTGTTGGTTCTTCTTTGGGAGTATTGTCATGCCTTGCTCCGGCATGATGTCTGTTTCCACCGCGGAAATCTGGCCTGGCACCTTGATTTCGAGCTCCGCCTCTGAAATCTGGACGTGGCCCCTGATGTGGCGGCGGTACCGGCGTACCCTGACCTGTACGTTGCTGTCCGCCCTGTTGTTGCGGGTTTCCGCCCTGCGTATGCTGTCCGCCTTGTCCCTGCTGACCACCGCCATGCTGACCATGTCCCGGCTGTCCGGCATCTTTACGTTTTCTTTTACGTTTATGATCATTGGCCGCATTAGACGAAGAAGCCACTGGCTGGTCTTTACGTCGCTGCGGCTGTGTTGCAGAAAGATCTATCTTTCCAATTACATTCGGACCGGTAAGTCGTTGTGCTCTCGCACGTATTACATCATCTTCCACTGCTTCTTCTACTTTATCCGGCTGCTCCTCCTTCGATTGCTCCACAACCTCTGGTTTTTCTTCAATCTTCGGAATCTCAGGAGACGGCTCGGGGAGAGAAGGCACTTCCGGCTCCGGCTTTTGGGGCTCGGGTTTTTGAGGTTCCGGTTCCGGTAACACTTCAGGTTGCCTCTCTGGTTCTGGCTCTGGTTTTTCTTCCTGCACAGGCACGGGTGCCTCAACAGGGGTTGGTTCGGGAGCCGGAACAGAAACGGCAACAGGCTCTTTGCTGTGCTGTACCTCTGGCTCAGGCGCAATCTCCGGTTTATCTTCCTCTACCTTCTCCGTTTTCGGTTCAGTATGAAGTCTGCGGTTAAGAGAGTCGAGGTCTATTTTCCCTACAATTTTTACGCCCGGAAGAGCATTTTCTTCCTGCTTTTCTTCTGTATTACCTTCTGCAGGCTCATCGGCAGGAGCAGAAACGGGCTTAGCCTTTTCGGTGCTCTGATGATGTTCGAAAGATCCTGTATTCTTTATCAGGATCTCATCCTGTTCAAAGTCTTTGTTACGACGAGGTTCTTGTCTTTCAGTTGCCAGAGGCTGGGTGTCGTCACGACGTATTTTCCCTATAACAATCTGTCTTGCTTCTTCACGTACAATCTTATCACCCTGATACTCTTTCAAAAGAGCATTATACATTTCTTCTGTGAGCTTTGTATTAGGTTTAGGATCAACCTTAAAGCCCTTCTTTCCCAAAGACTCTACGGCCGTCGACAACCCGATATTCAGCTCCTTTGCTGCTTTTAGTAAATTTATGCTTTTACCTTCTGACATCTAAAAAAATTACCTCTCGCTAAAAATTTTAACAAAAATACGATTTTTATACCGTAAACTAATAGCTGAACCCGAATCAGTCATACTTATTCAAATTCTGCCCTCAATATTCCCATCACTTCCTTAACTGTACTATCTTCCAAATCGGTACGTTTCACCAGTTCGTCCACAGATAGTGCCAAAACTGATTTTGCTGTATCTAATCCAATACGCTTGAACTCATCGATGATCCAGCCGTCAATTTCATCTGAAAATTCTTCCAGATCCACATCCTCATCATCTTCTTCAGCCTCACGGTAAACATCTATCTCATATCCTGTGAGTTTACCCGCAAGCTTGATATTATGCCCGCCACGTCCGATGGCCAGAGAAACCTGATCAGGTTTCAGATAAACCGCGGCACGCTTGTCGGCATCATCCAGTTTAATCGTAGTGATCTTTGCCGGACTTAACGCTCTCTGTATATAAAGTGATACATTGTTCGTAAAATTAATCACGTCGATGTTCTCATTTTTCAGTTCGCGCACAATTCCATGAATACGTGATCCCTTCATACCAACACAGGCTCCAACCGGATCAATCCTGTCATCATATGATTCAACTGCTACCTTAGCCCGTTCGCCCGGTTCGCGCACAATCTTCTTGATCGTAATCAAACCGTCGAAAATTTCCGGAACTTCCAGTTCAAACAAACGCTGCAGGAACTCAGGTGCATTACGAGAGATAATGATCTTCGGATTACTGTTCATCATATCCACCTTCAGCACCACCGCTCTTACCGTATCACCCTTTTTGAAATAGTCAGCCGGAATCTGCTCGGTTTTAGGAAGAAGAAGTTCATTACCTTCATCGTCAAGTACAAGTGTTTCTTTTTTCCAAACCTGGTATACTTCACCCGTAACGATTTCGCCTACGCGATCCTTGTACTTACGGAATATTTCATCTTTCTCCAGTTCGAGGATCTTCGACACCAGCGTCTGACGTGCAGCCAGAATCGCACGGCGACCAAAACTCTCTAATGTTATCTGTTCAATAAAATCGTCTCCCACTTCCAGGTCCGGATCAATCTTATGCACCTCAGCCAGCTCAATTTCGAGATCGTCATCTTCAGAAAAACCATCCTCCATTACTGTACGTGTACGCCAGATTTCAAGGTCACCATTATCAGGGTTCACAATCACGTCGCAATTCTCATCCGTACCGTATTTCTTCCTGATCATACTGCGAAATACTTCTTCCAACACACTAATCACCGTCGGACGGTCTATGTTCTTGAATTCCTTGAACTCCTGGAAGGAATCAATCAAATTTATATTGCTCATTTCTATTTAAATGAAATTAAAACCTTAGTTTCTGTTATCTCGCTGAAAGGAATAAAGCTTTCAACAAGCTCCGCTTTCTTCCCTTTCTCCTTAATCTTTTCTTCTATTGTTATACCATCTTCTGCCACCAGCAAAAGTTTACCTTCCCGCTTTTTACCTTCCGCCTGTTTCACTTCAACGGTACGGTCTATATTCTTTTCGTACTGCCTTCTGAGTGTCAGCGGCGCATCGAGTCCCGGCGAAGATACTTCGAGATTGTACGCATATTCGATTACATTCTCTTCTTCAAGATGAAAGCCCACGTGACGGCTTACAGCCACACAATCGCTGATCCCAACTCCCTTATCGCCATCCACCAGGATGATCAGCTTCCCGTTGGGATGCATTTTAACATCTACTACAAACAGGTCGGGCCGGTCAGCAATTTTCTGCTCTGCCAGTTCTCTTACCTTTTGCTCTATATCCATAATTTTTCGCTAAAAGAAAAGAGGGGACATATCGGTCCCCTCTTTTTCAATTGATACAAATGTAAGAAAAAATTATTATTCTATCAAATTGTTGATTTTCAATACTAGTTCGGTGGCTCTAAAAGAAGTTAAACACTTTGCTCCACCAGGATTCATTCACTTCATCGGCTAACTGATCTACGTCTGCCTGCGTTGCCTTGCTATCGGCAGTCATCTACTGATCAACTTCATAGCCTTGCCGCCCTGTAATACTAACAAAGCACTGTCCGACAAGTTATGATTGAGATTCGCAATATCAGGGTTAATCAATTTCAGTGAATTTTTTCCCGTAACGGTAATATTCGCATTCTTAATTTTGTCAGATTGATCAATCTGGAGCTGCGATTCGAAAGACGTGCCATCAACAACAGCATGGAGATTCTCAATTTTATTCTTCTCCAGGATGATCACGCTGTTAGTAATGAGATTGAGCTTTAGCGCATCAAGATTAAAGCCGCTGATTAGTATGTCGTTATCTCCGTGACCTGAGATTTCTGTTCTTCCTTCCCCGACCACTCTGACAAATTCGGAAGCACTTACCTCCTTTAATCGCGGCATATATATAACTACCCCGCGTTTATCTCCAAGATACCATCGGTCACCTTGCTTGGCCCGTAAGATTAACTCACTGCGTTCCTGCTTAATATCAATCCTATCCTTTATCTGCCCGGACACCCTCACACTAAAAGTATCGCTCTGCCTGATCTCAACATCCATCTCATTGGCAGCCAGAACAGAAACTTTATCAAAGTTTTTGTAAGGGAGTTCTGCATAATTATGGAAGGGATCTTTATACCTTCCTGTTTCATATTCTGCCTTTAATGCCAAATCGTACGAAACGAGAAGTGCTACAAGTACCACTCCTGCTAGTATTATAAATTTATTACTCGTTTTCATGACTCTTTTTATAATTGAAAATTTCAGGAACCTGACTTCTCATAGCGTCTTGCTATTTCATCAAGTTCAATATTTAACAGCTTCATGGTTTTAAAGAGAAAAGGCAATTCTTCATTTAGAAACCTTTCTCTTTTTGCGGCCTTAATGGTGTTTACAGCTTCAGCCACTACAAAAAAGCCTATTCCTCTTTTATTGTAAATAATCTCTTTATTCTGCAGGTACTCGTAGGACCGCATAACGGTGTTGGGGTTTACCTGCAGCTCCATCGCCAGTTCCCTAACCGAAAGGATCTTTTCGTCGGGCAGCCACTCTCCCAATAAAATACGCTCATTGACGTATCCCGCTATCTGCAGGTATATTGCTTCATTATCTTTAAAATCCATAGCGATCTTCCCTCTCTTTATACTTCTTTCTCTTTAACCCTGAACCAGGCGGCGAGCCAAAACAGCACCGTCATAGTGCTTATTACTAAACCAAAAAATAATTGTCTCTGCTCCTCCTGAAGCTGGACAAAGAAATACCGATCACTAAATATCGAAAATCCTGAAAATGGTATAGTGGGATGCACATCGCCAGGTATAATCGATTTTATTAAATAACTACTAAAAGCCGTAAGGATTAAAGCAGCGATGAACACCACGAATGCAGTTTTTATAAAATGGAGTTTTTCAAAAAATATCGCCCCCCATAACACAATACTATTAAGAAGCGCGTAAAAAAAGAAGGCCGGAAAAAAAGGATCCGAGAAAACGTTAATCATCCTCTGATAAGAACCGCGACTGATGACGGATATAAATATCCAATCAACGCAATAAAAACAGATCGTGAATAATAACGGAAATATAATTGCTGTATAGACCCACGCTGTAAGAAATTTTTCATTTATTGAAGCGGGAAGAGTAAGACTTGCAATCGCATGTTTCTTTTCGGAAAGTTCGCCAAAGATGGTACTGGTGTAAATAGTACCGCCTAAAAGAAGAAATACGATAAAAACACCGAACTGACTGTTTTCCGATATAACCCTTTCGTTACCTCTTCCGGTAAAGAAAAGAAAGCTGAATATCAGTATCAAAATACCTGAGAATACTGCCAGCGACATCAGATAATAGCGGAAATTTTCTACTGTATGCCTACGAAATAACATACCAAAACGCTGTAAATCAAATATGTTGTTCATAAGGTTTATTTATTACGTTTAATACTTTTTCATCTCCGCCGGTGACTGAATTGAAGAGCAATTCCATATCTACTTTGCTGTTCCCTCCGGCTGTATTTTGCATAATGGCTTCAGTGCCCCTGATTCCGTTTTCGAAATATAAAGCATCCATTTGCTCCTCGCTCCTGATAATTCTAAAATCGAGCTTTTCGGATATTTCATCCATGCTGCTGTTGATTATGATCTTGTTATCGTGCAGCACCACCACAGTGTCTATCAGATTATCCAGGTCGCGGACCTGATGCGTAGAGATAATGATGCAGCGTTCGTCGCTAAATTCGGAAGCTACGATCTTCCTGAACTGCGCCTTCGATGGAATATCCAACCCGTTAGTTGGTTCATCCATTACCAGAAGACTCGTTCCACAGGCCAGACCAAAAGAAATAAGAGCTTTCTTCTGCTGCCCGAATGATAGTTTGCTTAGCACCGCATCGCCCGGAACATCGAATTCCGAGAGCAGTCTCGTAAACAGATCAGTATCAAACTTTGGATAGAAGGGCGCAGTAGTTTTTACATACCGGCGAATGCTTAATGCCGGTACATAGATTTCCTCAGGCACGAAGTACATATCCTGCAATACCTGCGGCCACCGCTTCGAAGAATCAATGCCTTTGATCTTGCAGCTTCCGCTCCTGGGAAAAACCAGACCTGTAATGTTCTTCAGAAGTGTTGACTTACCTGCTCCATTCTTTCCCAGAAGACCGTATACGTGGCCTCCCTCCAGTTTTAAATTCAGGTTTTCAAATAGCATCCGTTTACGGCTGTAACCAAATGTAAGATTAGTAATATCGACCATTAGTGTATTAGTTAAATAGTACACTACAAATGTAAACAAGAAAATGAATTATCCAAAAAAAGATAAAATTACTTGTAAGTCACGGCTGAAAGAGCCGGCGTAAATCGCGATACCCGGAGAAGAACCGGGCAAGGCCTGCGTTTGAAATAGCGCGCACCTCGACCGCACCTTTCGCGCACTTGGTTCGCACGTTATTCGCTCGGAGAGCGAATAACGTGCGATTAAGAACCTTTCTAAATACGAAAAATGAGCTATTTATTTCAGACACAGTCCTTAATTTTTCCCTAATTTTATTACAATAAAATTTTAATTCGCCAATGGCTCGTTTAGATAGAAAGGGCTCTTTCAGATTACATGGAAAGCTCGACAGATCCGTTTTCTGCACCTGGAGGGATATTGATTATATGAGACGCCTTCCGGACAAAACAAAAAGTGAACCGTCTCAGGCTCAGATTGCCAACAGGGCTAAATTTGCGTTCGTTCACGACTGGCTCGAAAGCATCAATGACCTTGTTAAAGTAACTTTTGATACTTATTCGCCCAAAATGACAGGAAGAATGGCAGCACAATCTTACACGATGAGAAATGCGGTTAAAGGTAAGTATCCTGATTTTGAAATTGACTACCCTTCAGCCCTTATCAGCTGCGGACGTTTAGCCGGGGTGACTAACCCAAAGGTGTCGTCGCCTGAGCCGGGTTTCCTTCAAATTAATTGGGATAAAATTGTTACAGACCGGGGCAAAAGCCATTGTAATGACATTTTGGTATTCGCGCTGGCTCCTGATGCAGAAAATGTTACGTTCACAGTTGGACAAGCAACCAGGGACAAGGGTAATTACTTATATAAAATACCCAGGGAATTCATCGGCAAGACTGCTTATGTTTATATTGCGTTTAAATCATTTTCAAATAACGACGTTTCCACCAGTCAGTACCTCGGATCGATAATCCTTGAATAACAGCGAAGGGAGGAATATTATTTTTAACTTTGTCTATGCGAATTATTATAGAAATTCTTTTAACTGGCATAGCGGTGTCGGTTGCTGCTTTTGTTGTACCGGGTGTTTATGTAGAAGGCTTTTTAAGCGCTATCATAGCAGGACTCCTGATCGCGCTTGCGAATGCAACGATTGGCACCATTCTGAGGCTTTTTACGCTTCCGATCAATATCCTTACGCTAGGATTGATGTCATTCGTTATTTCAGTACTAATGGTACTACTGGTTGACAGTTTCATGAAGGGCTTCAATACTTCCGGCTTTCTTTCGGCCCTGATATTTGCTGCTGTCCTCTCTTTAATAAAAATGGTGTTCGGCGCGCTGAAGTAACAATTATTTCGGTCGCCGTCTATACAGGAAAGTACTTTATTTTTCCGCCAGCGCATTCTGCACGCTTGGAGCTTTATCGCTTTGTACTTTTTCTAAGACTTCCCTGTTGTCTCTGTTTTGAAAAATCTTCTTTAGTATCGCAACAGACGCCGCCCGCACATACGATCGTGCGTCGCTAACTGCCATACTCTTTACTTTGTCGTAAAGCCCGACCTTTTCTTCGTCGCTTAGTTTCGGAATAAAGTTAAGGGCACGAAGCCGCAGTTCCCAATTTTTATCATCCAGCGCCTTTATCATTGTTTCTTTCGCCGCCTTTTCGGTAGTCATTTTCTCAAGGGCTTGCAAAGCTTCCAGCCTGTCCATAAATAGGGGAGCATGCGTATACTGATAAATATTCTGCGATAACGTTTTCGTTTCTTTCTTAGTGGCAAGCAGAGATTTTTCGGCATCTACATTCACCAGATCCGGTTCGGCCGGTACATCGAAGCTAAAATTCTGAGATTGTTTGTCTGCCACTACTTCCTTACGCTCGGTTTTGCCGGATGTATAGATATCTATAGCCATGGGCAAACGATATAAGGGAACTTTACTGAGGTCCTGCTGCTGAACCACGCTTACAATCACCTTCTTGGCTGCTGCATCGTATCGGGTATCGATCTTCAACACTGGATGCCCGGATGAAAGGAACCATTGGCTAAAAAACCAGTTAAGATCCTGTCCGGTCACTTCTTCAAAAGCTATTCGTAAATCAGCTATTTCAGCAGTCTTGTAGGCATTCCGTGTCAGGTAAATGTTCAGGGCTCTAAAAAAGGCATCATCGCCTACTGTCTTACGCAGCATATGAAGTATACGTGCGCCCTTCTGATAGCTCACTGCATCAAACATCTGATCGCGATCAGCGTAATCAAAACGGATCACATCGGCATCTTTCCCCTGGGTAGATGTAAGATAAGTTTGCAAATCTTTCAAGCCATACTGGTCGGCATGATCCCTCCCGTACTTATGCTCATTCCAGAGATACTCGCCATACGTGGCAAACGATTCATTAAGCGGAAGGTTCGCCCAGGATTCTGCGGTTACCAGGTCGCCGAACCAGTGGTGAAACAATTCGTGTGAGATGATATCTTCATAACTCTCGTCAAGAGACTGTTCTTTCGTCATATTCATCCTTTCAAACAGAACAGTTGCTGTGGTATTTTCCATAGCGCCTCCCTGAAAGTCGCGCACAACGATTTGCGAATATTTTTCCCATGGGTAAGGTACGCCCGTTTTATGTGAGAAGAACTCTATCATCTCAGGAGTTTTACCAAAGATGAGCCTCGCGTTTTTAGCGTAGGCTGGCTCCATGTAATAACTTACTTCTTTACCCTTCCAGCTGTCCTTCACAATGTCGAATCTGCCTGCGGCAACCATGGTGAGGTACGTAGAATGCGGCTGCTCCTGGCGCCATGTGTCGGTACGGGTGCCGTCTCCGTTGTCCGACGAAAAATCAAGTATGCCATTTGAAAGAGTGACCATACTATCCGGAACAGTGAGGCTGATTTCCTGGGTCATTTTTTCCTGCGGACCATCTATTGTAGGAAACCACGCTGAATTAGACTCTGTTTCTCCCTGCGTCCAGAATTGTGTGGGTTTATCGGCTTCCTTCCCTCTGGGGTTAATGAAGTAAAACCCGCGGTCGCCCGACGAGTTAATGTCTTCACCCACCTTCAGTTTATCGGGCATGGCGATATATTGGATATACAGCGTGTATTTTTCATCCCGGCTATAAGCCCTGTCAAGAGATATCCTGAGTTTTTTGCGGTCATAAGTATACTTCAGAGGTTTGAGGCTTTCGTCCTTGAGAAGCAGGGCTACCTGCTCTACTTTAAATCCCCTGGCATTCAATATCACCGAATCGGATGGATAGAACCATGGCTTGGCCTGTATAAAAGCCTTTCCCTTAACATATGCGCTGTCCCAGTCGAACTTAAGGTCGAGCTTCGTATGGATGATATCGGTTAACCTGGGATAGCTACCTCTGTATACATTAGCGCCGGGAGCATTAGCGCTTATTGTGATCGGATCCATAACCACTTTCTGTGTGGTTGAGCACGATATTAAAAAAAACATGCACAGTGCTATGCAGCACCAATAATTCTGTATTTTCATTAAATAACCTGTCTTTTACCGGTGCATATCAGGATTCCCGAAGCAAATCGTTTATCTGTTTCTCGAATTCTATAACAAAATCAGTGTAGTGTTTACCGGTACCCGGACCACTGAAGCCCGTGTGAATACTTCTGACTTTCCCCCGCTTGTCGATAGTGGGGAAGGCTTTGAATTCGTTCAGCGCCGGCATACTTTTCAAAGCATCTTTATTGGTATAGCCGGTAAGAAGGATCGGATAGGTTATATCAAGCCGGTCTCTTAACTGCTGAAGACTCTTTTTTGAACGTTCGGTATCTGTAGTCCTCTCATAGGCCAGTCCGACCACTTCCACGCCTCTGCTTTTGTTCTTTTTATAAAAGGGCGCGAGGTATCCGGATTCATCCATACAATTAGGACACCATGAACCAAGGAACTGAACGATAACTACCTTGTTCTTAAACTGAGAACCGGAGAGAGAAACATTATTGCCATTCAGGTCGGGGAAATTAAAATCTATTGTCGAGTATCCTGGTTTTAGCGTTGTCAGCGAGTAAGCATCCGGGAGCATCGCGTTGGGGTCTTTCCTGGCTGTCCAGTTATCTACGGATGAAAGACCAGCATAAAACTTCCCGTCGATAATCGTATTCCCTTTAACACGGCCCGTGAACAGGAACGCATGTGATCCATCGAAGGTAGAAAGGAAAAGCTTATCGCCCGAGAGCGTCCCTTCAAGATAGCGGTAGTCGCCTGTAGTGGTTAAAAAAGTGCCTGTAACTTTTGTCGAATCCTGAGTAAACTCGCCAACAGCAATAGTGGTGTCCTTCCCGTCGGAACTTACAAATGTAGACGACCATCTCCCGGTAACATTCTGCCCTGACCCGTCACCTGAAACAAGGAACCTGCTTGTAACACCATGCTCGGCAGCAAACTCCATTGCCACCTCCTTACCAGGCAGATGCCTGATCCACTTGCCGTTTAGTCCTGAAGAACTAAACCCGGCTTTTATCTCTGAATCGAACAAGGGAAGTTTAATCGTAACGGAATCATTGCTGACACTTATATCGTCGACCCTGAACCGCTCGTCGGCATTTGTTATATAAATTATCTTTCGGCCGCTGGTATCGCTCACGACAAAAGTAAAAGGAATCTCGGTTCCCGATTCAGTCTTCAGTGTACCTCTCCAGCTGCCATTTTCCAAACCTTCCGATGATTTACCGCAACTAAAGAAAAGCGTTGCCGACGACAAAAGAGCAATTAGAAAAGAGTAGATTTTTAAATAATTTGCTTTACGTTTTATTTGATGAGGCATGTTCTTAATGTCTAGTCCACAGTGAATTTCATGAATAGTGTCTTCTACCGGCCATCAACGAAAATAATTGTCACTTTGCGTCACGTATTTTCCGTTCGATCGCTGTAGTTGAATAACCGTCTATATATGTAATAGTTTTTACTTCTCCGCCGTTTTGCATCACCACATCAGCGCCTACAATCTTGTCGATAGTATAATCTGCGCCCTTTACCAGGATATCTGGCTTAATGGCCGTTATCAGATTAAGAGGAGTAGCTTCACCGAACAATACTACTGCATCTACAAAGAAAAGTGAGGCGAGGATTGAAGCTCTGGAGTGCTGGTCGGTGATTGGTCGTGCCGGCCCTTTCAATTCGGATACGGACTGATCGGTATTTACGCCAATAATGAGTTTATTGCCCATGCTGGCTGCTTTTGCAAGATAATCTATGTGACCCAGATGTAACAGATCAAAACAACCATTTGTAAACACAATCTTGTTACCCTGAAACTTCCAGATGTTTACCATGGGCAGAAGCTCATTAAGACTTCTTACCTTGCTATTCACAACATCTAATTTATCCATTAGCGGCTCTCCTGTTTTAATGAGTGCAATCTACACAAACATATATAAAATCCCGGAGCAATATAGAGGTTATTGTGCAACGTCTATCTGATCAGATGATTGTTATCATCCGGAAAAACGAGAATTGGCTGATACTTCCTGGCTTCGTCCATTGGAAGAGAACCATAAGACATAATGATAACGATATCGCCCACCTGAGCCAGTCTCGCACATGAACCGTTAAGGCAAACTATGCCTGAGCCTCTCTCGCCTTTTATAACATATGTTTCAAAACGGGCTCCGTTATTGTTGTTTACAACCTGAACTTTTTCATTGGGGATGATGTTCGCGGCGTCTATTAAGTCTTCGTCTATAGTGATACTTCCCACATAATTCAATTCAGCCTGCGTTACCTTCACCCGATGTATCTTCGACTTCAAAACCTGAATAATCATAAGGCAAAATTACTAAAAGAGTTACAAGTTGTATACTTCAAGTTGTAAGCGGGAGGTAATATTATTAGTATCAGGTATTTAGTATCAAGTATCAAGACAGGTGGCGGGATGTGGGTTGCAAGTTGTGGGTTGTGAGCTGTTATTATGTTATGAGATATGGGTTTAACCAGTAAACTGATGGCTGATGGCTGACAGCTGATCGCCAACTGCCAACTGCCAAAAGCCAATAGCTACTTCAGCAAAATGTTATCAATAAGCCGGGTTTCTCCTACTTTCGCGGCAACAAGGGCAACGATACTGTCTACATCTTTTGACGATGCAGGCTGCAGGGTTTCTGCGTCATATATTTCAAAGTAGTCGAGTTCAACTCCTTCGCTGGCCGATAAAAATGCGACAGCCTCTGATTTTAGTTCATCAAGGCTCTTCACATTAAAGTGCTCCTTTGCACTATTCAACGACGCTGACAGAGCGAGGGCGTTATGCCTTTCGGTGGAAGAAAGGTGAATATTTCGCGAACTAAGCGCCAGACCGTCATCTTCCCTTTTTATCGGACACATTACTAATTTAACCGGCATGTTCAGCATTTTGACCATGCTCCGGAGGATCAGGACCTGCTGGAAATCTTTCTGGCCAAAAAACGCGACATCTGGTTTTACGATATCAAAGAATTTCTTCACTACCTGCGTTACGCCCTGGTAATGGCCGGGCCTGAACTTCCCTTCCAGTACATTTTCGAGGTATCCCAGGTCAAGATGCCAGCTTTCACCGGGTTCATACATCTCGTTTACGGAGGGCAGAAATAAAACATCCACATTGGCGCCTGTTAACTTTTCAATATCTGCGTCTACAGGTCTAGGGTACTTCTCAAGATCGGCAGGATCATTAAACTGGGTAGGATTTACAAAAATGCTGCAAACAACTACATCAGACTGTCGTCGTGCAATATCGATTAATGATAAATGACCCTCGTGTAAGGCTCCCATAGTAGGCACGAAACCGATACTTTTTTTCTGCTCCCTCAACTCATTAAGGAATTCTGATAATGCTGACTTTGATGTAAATATTTTCAAGTTAATAATAGCTATCAGCCGTCGGCAATTAGCAATCAGCTCGCTGCTAACGACTGTTTTTATGATATCTCCGCTCAGCAAACGCTTCCCTAAGAAGGCTTTGCTTGCTACTGCAAATTAAGCAATAAAAACGCTTCCAGTTAGTGTCTTTTTGCTTTATGTTTCCGCCGGCAAAGGTGCTGATTACAAAAAAAATATCCAAGACTCTTGCATAAATCGTTGATATATCATAATATAATGAGTATATTTGCAGTCCCAAATTCTATTCTTAAACATTTAACATTTGGAGATGGCAAAAACGAAGTTACTGTTTATTACCCACGAGATGTCGCCTTTCCTCGAGTTAACAAAAATTTCTGAAATTACCAGGCAACTGCCCCAGGCAATGCAGGACAAAGGATTCGAAATCCGGATTCTGATGCCGCGTTTCGGCAACATCAATGAGCGCCGCAACCGCCTTCATGAGGTCATTCGCCTTTCAGGAATGAATATCATCATAGATGATAATGATAACCCGCTGATTATTAAAGTCGCATCAATACCTTCAGCACGTATGCAGGTATATTTTCTTGACAATGAAGAATATTTTCAGCGAAAGCAGGTTTTCAGAGACAACTCAAACAAGTTTTTTGAAGACAATGATGAGCGTACGATTTTCTTCTGCAAAGGGGCACTTGAGACTGTTAAGAAGTTAGGCTGGTCACCCGATGTAGTTCATTGTCACGGCTGGATGACAGCCCTGGTACCCGTTTATTTAAAAACCACTTATAAGGACGACCCGACCTTTAAAAACTCGAAGGTTGTTTATTCGGTTTACAATAACTGCTTTACAGAAAAGTTCGACAGCGACTTTTCAAGGAAAGCAATTATGAATGGTATGAGCGCAAAGCATACAGACATGTTTAAAGACGGCGACTGTGATTCTTTGCACATCGGCGCTATTGCTTATTCCGACGCCGTAGTTTACGGAGGTCCGGAAATCAGTGAAGAAGTTGTAAGTTTTGTAAAGAATAGTGAAAAGCCGGTTCTGGAATATGAGAACACGCTTGACTATGAAAACTATTACGGTCTTTACGAAGAAATAGCAAACGAGGATCTTGTTTCACTTGCCTGAGGGTGAGTGTTCATTCAGGAGCGAAAGCACTGAACAAAAAAAGGAAGCTTTAAATATTAAGGCTTCCTTTTTTTGTTATTATCAAATCATCTAAACAAAGGCAGTGATTCTGTTGCCCGCATTAATCGTCGTCGGATGCATTGGGATCAAACATCCAGAGATCGTCGGTACCACTTGTGCTGGATCCCCCGCCGGTGGTGATATATCCTTTTCCGTTTATAGCAAATCCTGTGGCTCCGTATCTTGAACTTCCTTCAAAAGTATCCACATCTTCCCATAAATCTCTGTCGGGGTTAT